>JAFXHW010000123.1 GCA_017533545.1 Clostridia bacterium | reverse complement strand
TCTTGTTTTTCGAAGCGATCGGGATATACTTTTCGGTGCTTCCCATCATGACGTATTCATCTCCGTTTTCGTCGGCCTTGACGGGATAGATGGAGAATGCGGCAATACCTTTCGCTTCAAGATCGAAGGGAAGGGAATCGTTCTTCTTTATACGGAAATATTTCTTGGTGAAATATTCGTATGCGACATATTCGCCGTCACCGAGTGCGGGAATAGCGGAGAAATCGATATTCTCTGTAACCTTTTCGTTTTTGACGTTGAATACTGCCAATGCGAAATTGTCGCCGCTGAAGTTGTATACCTTGAGCGATCTGCCCTCAGCGCGGCAGTTGGTGTACAGACAGTCGGCGGTGGGACGTGCGTTTTCGTCGCACATCATGACATCTCCGTTGTCCTCAATTACCGGCATAAGGTTTTCGGGAAGGGTGATGCCAATCTGGTCGCTCGTATATACGGGCGAGCCGGAGATGGCGCGGAGAACGCCGTGATGAACGGCATACTCGTGATTGCTCCACCACATATCGAAATCGCAGTAGTAGATCTGGCCGTGCCAGAGGGCGTTGTACATATTCTGCTCGCAATGGAAGAAGAAATCCTTGCCGGGCTGGCTGGGGAAGAAGTCGTCGCTGTTACGCGATACCGCGGTAATCGGACGAGCGAGCGCGTTTTCTATGTGCATACCCATGCAGTTGACTACTGCGCCCTTGAAGTTTTTGATTATCGAACGTTCGATGGCATTGTGGCAATGACGGCAGCTGACAGATGTGGGCTCAAGACCCTTGACAAGCCCGATAGTTGAGCTCTGATTGTCAACCTTAACGAAATCGATGCCGCAGCTCTTGAGATAGCTGTGCCAGGTATCCCAGAAAACAAATGCCTTTTCTTCGTCAAGCGAGGGGAGGAATCTGCCTGACTGAGGGGACTGATAGATGTAATCCTTCATCTGCTCATAGAGCTCAGATTGCGGATGAACACCATTCCACCAACCGAGGAAGGCGTGCCATACGGCAACCTTTTCGATGCCGTATTCCTCTTTCATGCGCTTAACGACAGCCTTAAGTCCGCTCGGGAATTTTGCACGGTTTTCAATGAAGGAGCAAAGCTGACCCTCTCCGCCCGTCTGCATCCAGCCGTCGTCGATGATTACCCATTTTACGGGGATATTCTTTTCTTTGAATTCATCTAGCTTTTTGAAAATAAGCTCTTCGCAAACGTCATAGTAGAATGCATCCCAGGTGCACCAGCCGAGCTTTCTGAAATGCTCGGGAAGGGTGCGCTCGTATCTGAGCGGAACGCGGATTGCGCCTGTCTGACGGGCAAAGCGGTGCGCGGAATCGATTGCTTCGTAAGGATCGGCCGAAAGGGCGATCGATGCGAATGCGCCCGAGTAATACTCAAGTCCGCCGAACTCTGCCGACAGATCGAGTCGTCCGCCCTCACATTCTGCGCGGAAATTGTCGCCGCAAAGAGCAGCCAAAGCCCAGTGCTGATCCCCTTCCTTTATAAGGAGAGAGAAATGCTTGCCGCACAGGTCATCAAAGCTGTTGTTAAAGGAAGGCGAGTTCCAGAAGGGTCCCCAGGCGGAATAGTTGCCCAAAATACGGTCGGGCTTCATGTTTCCAAGCTTGAAGGAAACACCCGCAAAGCCGTAGAATTTCAAATTGTTGAGCACCGCATCAACGTACAGCACGATATTTTTGTCGGTGAATTTTGCGATCACTTCAAATTTCTTCACCTCTGCGGGCGTGTTGTAGCTGAGTATAACACGGTCTGACAAAACGGTTTCGGTATAGTCGCCAAGCTCAATAGTCTTAAGATCGGGCACGTCGCCGTAGGTGATCGTGGCTTTAAAATCGGAAAAGAGCGCCGATTTTACTTTATTGTAAAGGTTGTTCATTGTATTATTAATCGCCTTTCGTTAGTCTATGCAAGAATAATGGCTATAATTGCTTATTCGATTTCAAAGGGGATATCACAAAGAAGAACCTTGGTCTTGTTCTTCGATGCGATCGGAACGTACTTGTCGGTGCTGCCCATCATGATGTAGGCATCGGTGCCGAAATCGTCTTCGTCTGCATGGGGAACTACGATGGGATAGAGCGACCAAACTGCAACGCCCTTGCCTGCGAGAGTGAAATCGATGTCGTCGTAGTTGTTGACGAGAGTGTATTTTTTGGTGAAATATTCGTATGCAACGTATCCGCAATCCTTGTTGAGACCGGGGACAGTGTCGAATTCGAGCTTGTCACAAACTTCGTTATCCGAAAGGTTGAATGCAGCAACCGCGAAGTTTTCACCGCTGCGGTTGAATACCTTAAGGGGCTTGTTTGAATTGCGGCAGTCGGTATAGATGCAGTCGAGAGTGGGACGTGCTGCATCGTCGCAGTACATGACGTCGCCGTTATCCTCTATTACGGGAAGGAGAGTTTCAGGTTCACTGTTGCCCAGCTCGTCGCTGACGTAGATGGGCGAACCCGCGATGGCGCGGAGTACGCCGTGACGGACTGCCTCTTCGTGTTTGGTCCACCACATATCGTAGTCGCAGTAGTAGATCTCGCCGTGCCAAAGCGCGTTGTAGGCATTCTGATTACAGTGGGAAACGAATCCCTTTTCGTTATCTTTGGGGAAGAAGTCGTCGCTGTTTCTGGAAACTGCGGTTATCGGGCGTGCGAGCACGTTTTCCATGTTCATGCCCATGCAGTTGATGACTGCGCCGTCAAAGTTCTTGATTATCGAGCGCTCAAGCGCGTTGTGCGCGTGGCGGCATCCCTCGGCAGTGGGCATTGATCCCTTGATCCAGCCGGAGGTGGAGCTCTGGTTGTCGATCTTCAAAAAGTCGACGCCGCAATCCTTAAGATAGCTGTGCCAGCCGTCCCAGAACTTAAAGCCCTTTTCTTCGTCAAGAGAGGGAATCTCTCGGCACGACTGAGGGGTATGATAGAGGTATTCCTTAACCTTTTCATAAAGGGTGGACTGGGGATGGATTCCGCACCAATAACCGAGGAAGGCGTGCCATACGCCCACCTTTTCGATGCCGTATTCCTCTTTCATGCGCTTGATGGTGGCTTTGAGTCCGTTCGGGAATTTTTCGGGCTGCTCTTCGTAAGCGCACAGGCAGCTGTCGTATCCGCTCAGCCAGCCGTCGTCGATGATGACCCATTTAACGGGGATATTCTTCTCTTTGAATTCTTCAAGCTTTGAAAAAATCTTTTCTTCGCAAACTTCTCCGTAGAAAGCGTCCCAGGTGCACCAGCCGAACTTTTTGAAGTGCTCGGGAAGGGTACGCTCGTGCTTTAACGGCACGCGGATAGCGCCGCACTGACGGCCGAACTTGAAGGCATAGTCGATAGCGTCGTAGGGGCTGGACGAAAGGGAAGCAACCGCGAAGGCGCCCGAGAGATATTCAAGACCCGCAAAGTCGGATGTGAGGTGGAGATATCCTTTTTCGCTTTCGGCACGGAAATTGTCGCCGGTAAGCGAGAGGAGATACCAGTTGAGTGAGCCATCCTTCATGAGAAGGGAGTGGTGAGGATCGGCAAGGTCGTCAAAGCTCTTGTTGAAGGTGGGAGTCATCCAGATGGGGTTGCCGTTTCCGTGGCTTCCGAGGATGGCTTCTGGTTCGAGATTTCCGAGCTTGAAGGAGATGGCCTTGTCGTAGTTGAAGCATGCGCCTTCAAGAACGGCATTTACGTAAAAAGCAACAGCGTTGTCGTTGAATTTGGCGGTAATTTCGAACATTTTTACCTTGTCGCAAGGCTCAAAGGTTAAAATTGCGCGGTCGGAAAGCAGGGTTTCGGTGTAAGAACCCATCTCGCATGAAGTTTCGTTGTCGTAGTTGATTTTTACCTTAAAATCGGCAAAAAGCTTGGATTTTACGTTTGAATAAAGGTTGCTCATATCGGAGTAGTTCCTTTCGTCGGTGTTTGCTGAGTTTATGTAATTTTTGTGTTATCTTAAAGCTGCGGCGCCGATTATGCCCGCGTCATTGCGGAGCTCGGCGATCTTGATCTGAGTAAAGGGACGGTCAACGCCCGATTTTGCACCGTATTCCTGCTCGCGCACCTTGGCTACGAGGGGATCGATGAGATTGCTCTTTTCGTTGGAGATACCGCCGCCGATCGAGATGATCTCGGGCTGGAAGATGTTGAGAATGTTGCATATTCCGCAGGCGAGGTAGGAGATATACTCGTCAACGAGCTCGATTGCCGCTTTATCGCCTTCGCGTGCGGCGTTAAAGGAGGTCTTTCCGCTTGCACGATTGATATCGCCCGAGCAGATTTCCCACATTTTCGAGTCTTTGTTTGCCTCCATTTTTTCTTTTGTCATGCGCACAAGAGCGGTAGCCGAGCTGTATGCTTCCCAGCATCCCTTTCTGCCGCAGGAGCAGGGAACACCGTCGTAAACGATAACGATGTGGCCGAGCTCGGCGCCTGCATAGTTGAATCCGCTGTAGATTTTGCCGTCGATGATGATACCGCCGCCAACGCCTGTGCCGAGGGTGATCATTACCGAATCCTTGGTGCCCTTTGCAGCACCTGCAACTGCCTCGCCGAGAGCGGCGGCGTTTGCATCGTTGTCGATGCATACTTTTTTGATGCCGGTGCGCTCGGAGAGCATCGAGCAGATGGGGAAAGCCTTGAAGGGAAGGTTGTTTGCATATTCGACTGTTCCGCGCTCGGGGTTAACGCTTCCGGGAGAAGCGATACCTGCCGAAATGATGTCGTCGGGTGTAAGTGAAGCATCGGCGATAAGAGTGTTTACCAGCCTTGCCATGTCGTCGACGATGGCGGTGGCATCACGGTCTGCGCCGGTGGGAATGGATGCCTTCTTTATGAGGTTGTAGTTTTCGTCAACAATACCTGCGGCGATGTTTGTTCCGCCGAGGTCGATACCGATTGAGTACATTTTGTATACCGTCCTTTTATAAATTATCTTTTTTGTTTTTTACTTTTCAATGCCGAAAAATTGCTCGATCGCATCGGCTATCTTTTCTGATGCGTGACCGTCGCCGTAGGGGTTCTCGGCAGAGGCCATTTTGTCGTATACGGCTTTGTCTGTAAGCAAAACCGAAGCTTCGCTGAAGATCATGTCCTCGTCTGTTCCGACAACCTTTACCGTACCCGCTTCAGCTGCCTCGGGACGCTCTGTTTCACTGCGGAGCACGAGCACGGGAAGGTCGAACACAGGGGCCTCCTCCTGAAGTCCGCCCGAGTCGGTAAGACAGAGGTAGCAGCGCTTCATGAGATTGTGCATATCGGTTACATCGACGGGATCGATAAGGTGCACTCTCTCGCAGTTTCCGAGAATATTGAATACCGTATTCCGTACTGCGGGATTGAGGTGTACGGGATAGACGACTTCGATGTCGTCGAACTTTCCGACGAGCCGTTTTACCGCACGACAGATATTTTCAATGCCCGCGCCCAGATTTTCGCGTCGGTGCGCGGTGAGCACGATGAATCGCTTCGAGGAAAAATCGAGCGAGTTGAGGGTGGAGTCGGAAAAGGTGTAATCGTCCTTGGCTGTGTAGCGTATCGCGTCAAGACCCGTGTTTCCCGTGATGTAAATGTTCTCGCTTATGCCCTCGCGCAAAAGATTTTCGCGGCTGTGGGAGGTGGGCGAAAAGTGCATTGTGGCAATATCACCTGTAAGCGTGCGGTTCATCTCCTCGGGAAAGGGGGAGTATCGGTCGTAGGTGCGAAGCCCCGCTTCGACGTGTCCGACGGGGATCTTTGCATAAAAGGCCGACAGCGCGGCCACAAATGAGGTGCTCGTGTCGCCGTGGACGAGTACCAAATCCGGCTTCGCTTCATTCAAAACATCCTTCATTCCCGAAAGAATGTCGGAGCTTATCGAATAAAGGTCCTGATTCTTTTTCATTATGTTTAGGTCATAGTCGGCACGAAGTGAGAATATGTCCATTACCGAGTCGAGCATTTCACGGTGCTGACCGGTCAGACAGACTATGCTCTCTATGCTTTCGCGTCTTTTGAGCTCAAGTACGAGAGGGCACATCTTGGTCGCCTCGGGACGTGTGCCGAATACCGACATGACTTTTATCTTCTTGTCCATTTTATAAAAATCCTTTTCGGGTTTATTTTATGATCTTTTCTTCCCAGTTTGCCAAAAAATCGCCGTATGCGGCATCAAAAAGCCGGTCAAGCCGATCTCTTTTGCCGCAAAGATAGAGGTGGGCAAAGAGAGCTTCCATTCCGGTAGCGCGGCGGTATTCAACTGCGGAAGCGCTTTTGGGCGCCGATATGCCGTGGGCATTGCGTCCTTTTTTGAAGATAGCCAATTCCTCTTCGTCGAGAAGGGGCTCAATTTTACCGAAAGCCTCGCTCTGCGCCGATGCGCGCACCATCTGGGGCACGACCTGGTTTAATCGGCGCACCTCGCATATCCCGCGCTCGATCGCCTTTTCGCGGGCGATAAGCTCGATCACGGCATCGCCGAGATAGGCAAGTATCGTTCCGTTAAGCTGATTTTGTTCCATAAAGATCCTTTTCGGGTTTCTATAAGTATATACCTCTTTATTATAACATATATTAATTTAAATTACAACCTTATTTTGATTTTTCGGGGCAATAAAAAGTGAATTTTTCCCCCAACTGTTGCAGACGCACTCGATATGGTGTATAATGTTGTGAGAAAGAATTTTTGAAAGGATACGAGTGATGGATTTTTTGTTTGAAACCATTGCATCTCCCCGTCCGCTGAGTTTGTTTTCGATAATGCTTCGAATCGTTGTGGCAATCGTTTTCGGGGGGATTATCGGCTTTGAGCGCGGCATAAAAAACCGACCCGCAGGCATGAGAACATATATGCTGGTTGCCCTTGGATCGGCCATTGTTATGATGACCAATCAGTACGCAAATCAGGCGTACGGTGCGGGCGATATCGTGCGCATGGGTGCGCAGGTCGTCAGCGGAATCGGTTTTCTCGGCGCGGGCACGATTATCGTTACCCACCGCAATCAGATAAAGGGACTCACCACCGCCGCAGGATTGTGGTCGGCCGCCTGCATGGGTCTTGCCGTCGGACTCGGACTTTACGAGCTGGCGCTCGTCGGCGGATTTATGATCTTCGTCGTACTTACTCTTTTGCACAATCTCGATAACAGAATGCGCCGCCGCACGCGCATGGTCGAGATCTACGTCGAGCTTTGTCCCGAATACTCGATAGGCGATTTTATAAGCTACGCCCACGAAAAAGGCATTGCGACGTCGGCGCTTCAGATCGAGCACGATAACGTGATAAGCGGCAAGGGCAGAGCTTTCGTTATTACCCTTAAAAGCAAATCGCGCATGAATCACACCCAGATCATCGACACGATGAAAGAGCTTGAGGCAGTCAGCTATATCGAGGAGCTTTAAGAAATATGCAAACAAAAAAAGACCCATGCGGGTCTTTTTTGTTTATTCGATCGGTAAGAGAAGCTCGGCTTTGAAAAAGTCGCCGTCTATTGTGATAAAAAGATCGCCTTTTTGCAAATTCATCAGGCTTTTCGATATCGAAAGTCCGAGCCCGCTGCCCTCGCTGTGACGGGACAGATCCCCTCTCACAAAGCGCTCCATGAGCTCTTCTCCCGGGATGTTGAGTCGGTTTTTCGAGATACTTTTCACGCTTATCGGGATAAAGTTGTCACGCGGCGGATTGGTTGTGATGTAGACACGGGTGCCGCTTTGAGAATATTTGTGCGCGTTTGACAGCAGATTGTCAAATACCCGCCACATCAAACGTCCGTCGCACATTGCGTATATTTCGTCGGATATGTCGAGAACAAGATCAAGTCCGGCTCTTTCCATGCGTTCGGAGTATTCGCCCGCGCACTGCTTTAACAGCTCGCTTACGTTGGTCTTGCAGATGTTGGCATTTATCACGCCCGCCGACGCCTTCGAGGCTTCTAAAATGTCCT
>JAFXHW010000122.1 GCA_017533545.1 Clostridia bacterium | reverse complement strand
TGCTGCCCGACATGCTCGAGCTTTATGAGATACTTGCCAAAAAGAGCGAAAAGCGGGGCGCGCTTGAACTTGAAAGTACCGAATCGAAGATAATAATCGAAAACGGCGAGCCCGTTGATATAGTCAAATGCGAGCGCGGGGTTTGTGAGATGCTCATCGAGCAGTTTATGCTCTGCGCCAACGAGGCGGTCGCCGGCTGGCTTTATTGGCAGGGTATGCCCTGCGTGTATCGCATCCACGAGGATCCCGCACCCGAAAAGATTCAGACCTTTGCTACTTTTGCCTACAATCTCGGGCTGAACGTAAGTGCGCTTAAGGCCAAAAAGCTCCATTCGAGAGCGCTTCAAGGCGTGTTGCGTCAGGCAAAGGAAAAGGGAGTGTCGAACACCGTTTCCTACGTCATGCTTCGCTCACTGATGAAGGCGAGATATTCGTCGCTCAGCTCACCGCACTTCGGACTTGCCATTGAAAAATACTGCCACTTCACCTCGCCGATCAGACGGTATCCCGATCTGTCGGTACACCGCATAATAAAGTGCCTGCTCCGAGGGGAGATGGATTACTCAAAGGTCGAGCATTTTTCCGCATTTGCGTCAAAGTCGGCCGAAGCATCGAGCGAAAACGAGATCCGCGCAACGGCGGCAGAACATGATATCGAGGACCTTTACCGCGTTATCTATATGTCAAAGCGTATAGGCGAGGTGTATCGGGGCACGATCAGCTCTGTTACCTCCTTCGGGTTGTTTGTCGAGCTTGAAAACACCTGTGAGGGACTTGTTCCGATATCGTCGCTCGACGGATATTTTGAATACAACGAGCGCGCGATGACCTTAAGCTGCGGCTATACCGTTTATGCCCTCGGCAAGCAGGTGAACGTGCGTATAGTCGATGCCGATATAATAAGCCGCAAGATCGACATGGAGATCGTGTCGGACGAATAAATCAAGTAAAAACGAGAGAAAAATATGTATACAGACAGAACTGTGGCCGCAATATCCACTCCCATGGGACGCGGAGGAATCGCGGTGATACGAATTTCGGGTGCCGACGCTGTTTCGGTAAGCGAAAAAGTGTTCAGACCATTTGGCAAAAAGAAACTTAGCGAAGTCGGTGCAAACAGCGCCGTTTACGGTGCGATATATGATGGCAGTGAGAGGATTGATGACGGTATTGCCACCGTTTTTTACGCGCCGAGATCGTATACCGGCGAGGATACCGTCGAGATATCCTGCCACGGCGGAATATTGCTCAGCCGGCGTGTGCTCAGCGCCGTTTATGCGGCAGGCGCCGATGCGGCAGGTCCGGGCGAGTTTACCCGCCGCGCCTTTGTCAACGGTAAGCTGTCGCTTACAGAGGCCGAAGCGGTTATAGGGTTGATCAATGCCGAAAGCGATGCTCAGCTCAAAATTTTTGCATCGCATACCAAGGGCACGCTAAGCAAAAAAATCGATAAAATCAGCGAGTCGCTGACCGCTCTTCTGGCATCGGTGTATGCTTATATCGACTACCCCGACGAGGATATGACCGACGTCGGAGTTGATGAGATGGTATCTTTGCTAAAAAAAACAGAGAGTGACCTTATCACTCTCGAAAAAAGCTACAAAACGGGTCATGCGGTAACAGAGGGAATCCCCACCGTTATTGCGGGCAAGCCGAATACCGGAAAATCGTCGCTGCTCAATATGCTGCTCGGACGCGACCGCGCCATCGTCACCGATATCGCAGGTACGACCCGCGACACTATAGAGGAAAACGCTTACGTCGGACCCGTTATGCTCCGACTTTGCGATACGGCAGGACTTCACGAAACGACCGACACCGTTGAAAGAATGGGTGTTGAGCGAAGTGAGATGATGCTTAAAAATGCGCAGCTTGTGCTTGCCGTTTTCGACGGATCGAGTCCTTTGGATCAAGCTGACCGTGATTTTTTGGATCTTATTGCGCCAATGAGCTGTCCCAAAATCGCGCTTATTAATAAATCCGATAAAGGACGCATCGTCACCGACGGCGAATTGGCTCCTTTCGTTGACACCATTATCCCGATCTGCTGTCAGAACGGCGAGGGAAAAGAGGCACTCGAAAAGGTGATAGTGGAGCTTTTTACCGACGGCGATATCGAAAACAACTTCGAGGGCATTGTTGCCAATGCACGTCAGTATGCATTTATAAAAAATGCGCGTGAAAATGTCAGTGCGGCGCTCGTATCCCTTTCCGAATCGATGACACAGGACATCGCGGGCATGGATATCGAGCTTGCGATAAGCGCATTGCGCGATGCCGACTCGCGCCGGACATCAGGCGAGATCGTCGATGAGATATTCAAGAATTTCTGCGTGGGAAAGTGATATTTACATAAAAAAGGCTGCCTTTAGGCTTCTTCTCTTAAGGATGTTTGAATAATCAAATTGTAGGGGAGGGGTCTCCCCTCCCGCGAACATCCGATTTTCAACGATAAAATACAGACACACGAATAAATTTCGGCAGAGAGATTGTTTTCTCTGCCGATTTGTATTATAATGGGGCTACATCGTAGGGCGGGGGCTTGCTCCCGCCGTGACGAAAGGTTTATGCCAATGAGGCGGCGGGAGTAAACCCCCGCCCTACAAAAATAAGGGGTATGGGCTTTGCCCGATGCCTTTGTAATACAAAGGCGAAACTGGCGATAAAATATGAAAAGGGGAAAATATATGAATTTTCTGTATGATTTGTATATTAGTAGAACCGAGGAAGAATGTGGCAAAAAATATCGGGCAGAGTCTCTTATAGGTACTTTTCAAACTAAAGATGACGCTACCACGGCAATGAAAGAAGCAATGAGCGAAGGCAAACCGTTTTCAAAGCACGATTGTGAACCCAGAATACAAAAAGTAGAATTGGTTGGAGAAATCTTAAACATTAATTCTGTATATCGCTTTTCCGGATATAACAAAGATGGGGATATAATTTGTAGTTCTTATTATGCAGAAAAGGCTACCGCAATTCAAGATTTCATAAAAGCAAAGAAAAATATTTGTGGATATAATTGGTCTTTGAACACCTATAAATTAGGATAATTACCGTTTTTTAGACAGAAATCCCCCGACAGACTTTTTTAATCTGTCGGGGGTTATTATTTGTTTTCTGCGGATCAAATTTGTTTATCCGTAGGGGCGACCATTGGTCGCCCGCGGGCGTTCGATGAACGCCCCTACAAAACAATATCAAACTTCCTTA
>JAFXHW010000121.1 GCA_017533545.1 Clostridia bacterium | reverse complement strand
TCCGCCGCACGCGCGGTCTACGACATCTTCGCGATGATCTGCACGTCGGATATTGGCGACGACGATGATTGCCGCCGCGCGGTGTGCTACGAATGCGACTATCTTTTCGCCAACGGCGGATATGATGCCATCAACGGTTTTCTGAGCACTAAAAGCGAGAGCGCGGGCGACTATTCCATATCGTATGGCGAAAAAAGCGGTATTTGCACCGTTTTTGGCATTCCGTTTTCACCGATAAGCTACAACATTCTGCTCCGCCGAGGCTATTTATCGCGCGTTATCAACGGAGGCGATGACCTTGGTTAAAAGGATAGATCCTGTTTTTCCCCACACCGTCACCCTTTTCAATCACATTGGTGACCGCCAAGGTAAGCCGATATATTCGGCGGTGCTTCTTGAGAGGGTGAGGGTGTGCAAAAACCACACCGAGAAAAGCGGAGCGGAGTACATGAGCAGCAAGGTCCATTTTCTTTCGGACTTTGTTCGTCCTGACAAGCCCTACCTCCCTTACGAGGAATGGAAAGATTTGGGCGACAGTGACAAGGCACGCTTTTTCACCGTAAAAGGGGGAGGAGTTGATCTTATTTGCGAGGGCAATCACACCTATGCGGTAAGAGATCCCCAAAGACTGCCCTACATATCTGCGGTGCGCTCGGTAAAATGCACCAAGGGAGCAAAATGCGAGATATTTGCCCTACAAACGGAGTAAACGAAGAATAAAAAGGAGGAAATCGCCATAACGATACACCAGATACTATACGAATACTTTGACAGATGGAAGGACAAGCCTGCCGAGCTTGTCATCGGCACTCTTCGCCCGACGGCTCCCTCTTTTATGCTCGAAATGCTCCCGACCGAGCCTTTTCTGTCTGCCTCGCAATGCTGCGTGGATTTTGCTGTCAGCATGCGCCTTTCATCACTGACAAACAGCGAGATCCTTTTAGCAGACGAACTTTTCGCGTCCCTTTACCGTTATATCGGGAGCACGCCGGCCGCTTGCCCCGACAATGGCACAGACCCGCGCATCGAAATAAAAAAGACGCCCTCGATATCTTCGCGCGACATCGGCGGGACGCGTGACTACACTGCCGTTTTTCGCTATATTTACACCGTTTCGTCGACCGATTCCGGTTCGTCCGACTCATCCGACGGCATCTATTCGGGCGGCGGTCGGCATTTGCCCCGAATCTGTCTGACGGTGGGCAAAAGAAAAATAAATATAGAGTCGGGCGGAGTATACAATCTGATTTCGGCCGAAGGGCTTGAAAGCACCGACGGAGGGGTAAGCATGTACGAAAACGTCGCGCGCGACGGATCTTTTATCACCTCTCTTTACATGAAAAAGCGTACGATACGTCTGAAATTCGATTTCGCGGCAGACGCGATGACCGATCAGCGAAGAGAGTATTTGATCTCATCTTTTAAGGTGACAAGCGAGGGAGTGCTTCGCGCGACAAGAGGGGATGTGACAAGATATATCGATTTTGCTATATCTGACATAAAATACGAAACCGAAAAATACGGTGTAACGGTGACCATGGTGCTTTTGTGCGCCGATCCCTTTTTCTACGACGAATCGCCCAAGGTATGTAGTCTGGCATCGTGTATGCCTCTGCTCACCTTCCCCTTCAATTCCGTGGCAGATGCTGGGATCACCGCTTCGTCAAGAAGATACACCTACGATTTTACGGTGAACAACACGGGTCATACCAATTCGGGTATTATGCTTACTTTGAGTGCAATCGGTTTGAAAGTGACAAATCCGACGGTCAGCTGCAACGGCGAGTTTATTAGGATCATCGACGAACTTGAAACCGGCGACGTTTATAAAGTGGACACCGATCCGATGAATGCGCACATCGAAAAAAACGGCGTCGACAGCTATGATTTCGACCGAAGGAGTGTGTTTTTTACTCTGCCTCCCGGCGAAAGCGTGATAAGTATCGGTGCCGAGGTCGGACTTTTGTCGCTTGACGCCTCGTTCAGCTGCACAATGAGGTACTACGGTATATGAAAAACAGCTGTGACTTTTACTTTTTAGCCAAGGATCTGTCGGTTTCGGGTATCATGCGTCCGATAAAGAAGCTTTTAAAGCACGCCAGATTCTTTTCGGCAGGCGATATTGAACTTGGCTTTTACGGCAAAGTGCCGAGCGACAGCCATTACCTTTACCGAGTGAAGACGGGCGAGTGCTTTATTATAGACAACTACGAATACTCTCTTTCCGAGGGCGGCGAGATGATGTGTACACTTTTCGGGCGCTCGCTTGAGGCGGTGCTTTGCGATCGCGTGATTACGGGCGATGAGTTTTACTCAGGGAATGTGGAAAACTCGATAAGGCAGCTCGTTTCGCGCTACGCTATCGACTGCGAAAGCCCGATTCCCACCCTCGTTTTGGGTGAACAGATCGGGCTTGAGGGTGAGCTTCTCTTTTTGGGAAGCGGCAAGACGCTGAGTAAGAGGTTATACGACATACTGTCGCTTTTCGGCCTGTCATACAAAATCAGATGTGATTTTGAGAATGCACGGCTCGTTTTTGAGCTTTGGTAGGGAGGGGACAGACGATGGAACTGTCCCGATGGGTGTTGCGCTCTTCTTTGGGACAAAAGAGGAAACATCGCCGATTACTCTTACAAAAGATCTCACCTTCCCTACAACAGGATATACGTACGTTCAAGCACACATACCGTCTGCTATGATATTTCAGATGGCAAGGACGTGCGCGAGCTGTATTTTTACGCTCGTGATGCCAGAAAAGGCAACATGACCGACAGTGAGTTTAAAGATTATCTCGTTGGTGTTGGCATGGAAAAGTTGGCGT
>JAFXHW010000120.1 GCA_017533545.1 Clostridia bacterium | reverse complement strand
CTCCGATAAATATGGTTTGATCGCAAAAAGCGATGTGGTTATTACAGCTTGACTCCCAGCTTCTCTTCAACTTCGCCGATATCAAGGGTGAGTACCTTGGAAACACCGCGGCGGGGCATTGTTACGCCGTAGATTGTGTCGGCGCGCTCCATTGTGCCTCGGCGATGGGTGATGATAACGAACTGGGTGTGAGGAGAATAACGGCGTGCGTATTCGGCAAAGCGGGCGACGATGACATCGTCGAGAGCCGCCTCGATCTCGTCGAGCACGCAGAAGGGAGTGGGATTGATGTTGAGAATCGCAAAGAAGAGAGCGATCGCAACGAAGGACTGCTCACCGCCCGAAAGAAGGGAAAGCGATTTGATGATCTTTCCGGGAGGGGCAACGTTTATTTCGATACCGCTCTGCAAAACGTCGGTGGGATCGGTGAGCTTCAGCTCGGCCGATCCGCCGCCGAACAGCTCGCGGAATACCGTGTTGAAGGATATCGAGAGCGAATCGATGGTCTCGGTAAATCTCTCGCGCATCTCACGCTCGAGATTGTCGATGATCGAAAGCAGCTCGTTTTTGGATTTTTCAAGGTCGCCGATCTGCTCGGACATGAATTCATGCCTTTCGCGGACCTCCTTGAATTCCTCGATAGCGGAGGTGTTGACGTTTCCGAGGGCTTTAAGCTTGGAACGAAGCTCGTTTTGAAGTGTCGCAGCTTCGCGTCTGTTGGCCTCGGTGACGGGGGTATAGTTGAGCTCTTTGGCACCCGAGGGAGAGAGCTCGTACTCTTCCCAAAGCTTTTCGGTGAGCTTGTCAAATTCGTTTTTGACCTGCTCGCGCTTGTTTTCGAGTCGGTTGTATTCGAAGAAAAGGTTTTCGCGTTTGTTGCCCTGCTCCTTGATCTTTGCGCGGAGCTCGGACAGCTCGGCATCCTGACGTCCCGACGTACTGTTGAGCTCGGCAAGCTCGCGAGTGAGGTTGTCGATGTCGTCGGACAGCGCCTTTTCGTCTGCTTCTGTAAGGATGATTCTGTTTTTAAGATCGGCAATGCGGCCATGACGCTCTTTTATTACCGATTCGCTCTTTGAAAGTTGCTCATTCAGAGACGCGATGGTAAGATCGGTAAGCGAAACGGTGTTTTCCGATGCCTCGTGGTCTTTTTTGCGCTCGGCGGCTTTCAGACGAAGAGTGGTGAGAGCGTCTGATGCCTTTGTGATAAGCTTTGTTATCTCGATTCTCGCGCTTTCGGTCTCGCTCTCTTCCTTCACGGAGTTGTCGATCATCTCGCCGAGCTTTGCGATCTCGATGTCGATAACGGCCATATCCGAGTCGGCATTGTTTACCGCATCAGAAAGGGAATTAAGCTCGTTTTCAAGAGAAGAGATGCTTTCCTTGTCGCTGTCGCGCTGGGAGATAAGTACCTGATACTGGGTGTTTTCCGCCTGATAAAGTCGCGCGATAATGGCGAGGCGGTCGTTTATATCGTTTATCTTGTCCTGCGCTTCGCCGAGAGCGGCATTGGCGCTGTCAAGACGTTTTTGCGCGGCGGCGATCTCAACGTCGGCACGCGCGATCTCGGCGTCGATGCGGGAGATCTCGCTTGAGCGGGTGAGCATGCCGGTATCCTTTTTCACCGATCCGCCGGTAAAGGAGCCGCCCGCATTGATAAGCTGACCGTCAAGGGTGACGATTCTTGTGCGGTATCCGGTTGCCTTTGCCATGACAGTAGCGTTTTCGAGAGTGTCAAAAACAACGGTGCGGCCGAGCATATACTCGATTACTGCGGTGAACTTGGCATCGCATTCGACAAGCTCGGAAGCGATACCGATGTATCCTTTGTATTTTTCAAGGGTGTCTCGCCCGATGTTCAGAGTAAGGGGAGAGATGGAGGTAAGCGGGTAGAAGGTTGCGCGGCCCGCATTGTTCTGCTTCAAATAGGATATTGCCGATTTTGCGGCATTTTCATCGGTAACAACGATATTCTGAATGTTGGCGCCTACCGCTGTTTCAATTGCGACAGCATGCTTTTCTTTTACGTCTATCAGCTTTGAAACAGGACCGTAAATGCCCTTTATTTCACCGTGATCGCTTGCGCGCATTATTGCCTTTACCGAATGATTATAGCCCTCAAAGAGCTCGTCCATACGGCGCAGAGTATCGGCACGCTGTTTTTTGGACATTCTGTCAAAGTTCAGTGCATTGAGCTCTTCTTCGATCTTTGCGGCCTCGTCGCGCTTTGATGCGATCGAGCCTTCGATCTCCGAAAGCTCCGCTTTGATCTTTTCTTCATTTTCGCTGTAATCTTTAAGCGATTTTTCGGCACGCTCGATGCGGCTTTCGATCAGTTCAAGGCGGGAACGCGATTCGCCGATCGATTCTGTAAGCTGCTCACGGCGGCCCTCAATGCTCGATATCGAGCTTTCGAGCGCGGCGCGTCTTACCTTGGCATCGCTGAGAGAGAGACGACCCTGCTCGATCTCGCGGCGCAAAGCATCCTGCTTAACTTCGATCGAGGCACGCTTTTCGCGCATCTGCTCGAGAGAAGCGTTGTCCGCTTCGTATTTGGTTTCAAGCTCATAAAGCTCGGAAAGGATTTCAGCGCTTGTTGCCTTTTGTGCTTCTTTTCTTTCTTCGGCTTCGACGATGGCGCTCTTTTTTACCTTGATCTCATTTTGGGTGTCAAGGATCTGCTGTTCGAGATGGCGGATGTCATTGTCAAGCACCATCTTTGCGCTGTCAAGCGCGCTCTTGCGCTCGCGGTATTTGGCAATTCTCTCGCTTGTTCTGCCCGCATTGAGCTTCGATTCCTGCGCAAGGGAGAAAAGACGCTCGCTGCGCGCCTCAAGTGTGTTGAGCGCTTCCTCGGCGTCGTCAAAAAGACTCTTTGCGGATATGTATTCGGTTTCGACCTTGTCGATCTGCACTCTTACGGCATCGAGGTCGTAAAGCCAGAGCGCAACGTCTGTCTGCTTTTTCTTTTCGTATATGTCGAGATATTTTCTTGCCTTTTCCGACTCTCTTTCAAGAGGACCGAGACGTGCCGACAGCTCACCTAAAATATCGTTAAGACGAATGAGGTTGTCGTCCACACCGAGAAGCTTTCTTTCGGCCTCGTTCTTTTTAAAGCGGTATTTGGAAATACCCGCGGCCTCTTCGAAGATGATTCGTCTTTCCTCGCTCTTTTGCGAGATAATCTCGGCGATGCGTCCCTGACCGATTATGGAATAGCCGGTCTTTCCGACACCGGTGTTCATAAAGAGCTCGGCGATGTCGCGAAGACGGGCGGTCTTGCGGTTGATGAGATATTCACTTTCACCGCTTCTGTAGCAGCGACGGGTAACCGATACCTCGTCGTATTCCGAATCGAGCTTGCCCGATCCGATGCCGTCGGTGTTGTCGATAGTCAGCGTTACCTCGGCATAGGGCAGAGCCTTTCTGCCGTCCGATCCGCTGAAAATGACGTCTTCCATCTTAGTTCCGCGAACGCTCTTTGCGCTCAGCTCGCCGAGAACCCATCTGATAGCGTCAGAAATATTCGATTTTCCGCTTCCGTTGGGTCCGACGACGACTGTCATACCGCTGTTGAAATCAAGAAGGGTACGGTCGGGGAAGGACTTAAAGCCGAAAAGCTCAAGTGATTTTAAACGCACATTTTCCTCCGATTGGCATATCGGCGCTACCGCCTCATGCCCTTTTATTAATTCCTGTGCCAGGGGTCTTTTCGAGTAAATTTTATCGGGTTTTATTGTATCCTATCTTTATATTATAACCCGAAATTGTGTCATTTTCAATTATTTTGACATTTTTTATCTTATAATTACTTATAATTCGATTTTTATTGCACTTGTTGTGTCCGGATACTTTAGACGTGCATCCTTTGGGACAAAAAATTGTGATGTATTTGCCTTGAATATCGTATTGAACTTCGTCGAGCGCCTGACAGATGCGTCTGTAAAAGGCCTCGCTTTGTGCCATATCGCCGATGGCCTCGTTAAATTCGCCAACCCCCACAGAGTCGATAAGCTCCTCCGATGCGCAAAGGCCGATGCGAATGACGGGGATATCGTATTTGTCGAATATCTCGATAAGGTCGGCAGTTCTGTTAACTGCCTCTTCATCGCTTAACGGAGTGTATTTCCCTTCGCTGGCCATCTTGTGAAGAGCAGTCGAATTCAAAACCACGGTCGGATATATTCTCGCTCCGTCGGCACCGAGACGGCATATCTCTTCGGCAGTAGCGCGCTCGTCTTCGGCAGTTGACGAGGGAAGGCCGACCATCATCTGACCGACAAGCAAAAAATTCGCTTCCTTGACCATTTTGCAGGCATTTATCGCACATTCTGCGCTGTGACCGCGTTCGCATACTCGCAAAACCTCGTCTGAAAGGCTCTGTATGCCCAGCTCGATCGTTTTGACCGAGTAGTGAGCGAGAATGTCGAGAATCTCATTGTCGATGTAATCAGGGCGGGTGGAAAGCCTTATCGACTCAACGCGTCCATCATCGACGTATTTTTGCGCGGTGTCGAGCAGATATATCATGTCGCCGCGATCGATTCCCGTAAATGATCCGCCGAAAAAGGCGATCTCTGTCTCGTCGCCATCCGATATCGTTTCAAGTACGCTTTCGATGACGCTTACAACCGACGAGCGGTCGAATTTTTTGCTGCCCGATATCGTGCGCTGATTGCAGAAGATGCAGTCGTGCGGACAGCCGAGATGAGGGATGAAAACGGGAATGTTGCGATGACGTCTGCTTTTGTCTTTCATTACTTTGAGCTGATCGCGCCGAAAAGCTTCAGCGCTTCAAATGCGGCGTTTTGTTCGGCCTCGCGCTTTGTGCGGCCCTCGCCGCGGCCGATAATGTTGCTGTTGAGCTTTGCCTGAACGGTAAAGATGCGGTCGTGAGCGGGTCCGCTCATACCTGCAAGCGCATATTCGAGTATCTCGCCGCGCTCCTGCTGAACGATCTGCTGAAGCATCGTTTTGTAGTCTTCGGTGTGGCCGCTCTTGAAGATGCGCCCGATCTCGCTTGTGATAAAGGGCATAACAAACGTTTTCGTCGCTTCAATGCCGCCGTCCAGATAAATGGCAGCCAGCAGAGCCTCAAAGGCATCGGCGATGAGGGAAACTCTCTCTCGCCCGCGTGTCATTGCCTCGCCCTTTCCCATAAAGAGGTAAGAACCGAGCGAGAAGGTGGAGGCATATTCGCCGAGCGCGCGCTCACATACCGTGCCCGCTCTGATGCGGGAAAGCTCGCCTTCGGGCATCTGAGGATAGTTCTTGAAAATGTCCTCACTTACAATAAGCGAGAGTACCGAATCTCCGAGGAATTCAAGCCGCTCGTTAGATTCGGCGATATTTCCCTTTGTCTTCTGCTCGTTTGTGTATGAAGAATGGGTCAAAGCACGGTAGAGCAGTGCCCGGTTCTTGAATTTATACCCGATATCCTGCTCTAATTTATCAAAATCTGTATTTTGTTCGATCAAAACATTCTTTTTATCCATTATTACTGTTTTCCTCGGATATTGCTTCTTTCTCTGCATCGTTCTTGGCACTAAGTGCGGCAAGAGAGTCGATGATCTCGTTTATAACACCCTTCGATACAAATTGCTTGGCCTGACGGATTGCATTCTTTATCGCCAAAGCATCGGAGCTGCCGTGAGCCTTGATTACAGGCTTTGCAAGACCCAAAAGGGGTGCTCCGCCGTAAGCAGATGCATCAAAGGTGTTTTTCATCTCGTGAAGGTGCTTTTTCGCACCGAGATAGGACATTTTGGTCGCGATATTCTTTGTGAAAATGCCCTTTAAGTATTTCATGAAGTAGGAGGCAAGGCCTTCAACGCTCTTTAAAAGAATGTTTCCGGTAAATCCGTCTGTAACGATAACGTCGCACTCGCCGTAGGGAAGAGTTTTGCCCTCAACGTTGCCGATAAAGTTTATCGTGTCGGCATCTTTGAGAACCTGATACGCCTCAACGAGCTTCTTTGTGCCCTTGGTTTCCTCGGTGCCGTTGTTTAAAAGGCCGACACGGGGATTTTCAACCTTGAGGACCTTGTTCATATAGATCGATCCCATAACTCCGAACTGTAAAAGATGGGAGGCTTCGACTTCGGTATTTGCGCCCGAGTCGATAAGCAAGGTGGGATTTGCAAAGGGGAGGACAGTGGCGATAGCCGAGCGCTGGATTCCCTTGATGCGGCGAACGAGCAGCGACGATCCTGCGTGGAGCGCGCCGGTGTTGCCGGCAGAAACGAATGCATCTCCGCTTCCATCGGCCAGCATACGAAGGCCTACTCCCATCGAAGAATCGCGCTTATCGCGCACAACGCTGAGAGCGGGGTCTTCCATCGTGATAACACCCTCGGTATGAACGATCTCGATTTTGTCATTGCCATCGATGCAAAGAGAGTGCTTTGCGGCGATATCGCGAATGATGCTTTCATTTCCGACGAGCACGATATTGACATCCTGCTCCATCGCTCCTTCAATGGCACCTAAAACTATTTGTTCAGGGGCATTGTCTCCGCCCATTGCATCGATAATGATCTTCATGATATGTAAATTCCTTTATACATTTTAGTGGTCAGTTTTCCTTGTTTTCGTCAAAAAGATGCGAAAAATTCTCTCTCATCGTTTCAACTGCTCGCATGCCGATTGCCTCGTGACGCGCCTTTTTGCCTCCCTTGACCTTTCTGTCAAGCGATGCCATAACGCCGAAATTGGCATTCATCGGCTGAAATGATGTGACATTCGGGTCGCTGATGTATGAAGCAAGCGCACCGATAACGGTGGTGGGCGGGAAGATGACGCTGTCAAGTCCCAGCGCGCGGCGGGCGGCATTTATACCCGCAACCATGCCTGAGGAGGTGGATTCGAGATATCCTTCGACACCGGTCATCTGTCCCGCAAAGAATATATTCTTTTTCTCGCGCATCGAATAGTCTGCGTTGAGAAGCTGGGGTGAGTTCAAAAATGTGTTGCGGTGCATGACACCGTAGCGATGGAAGCTTGCCTTTTCGAGTCCGGGAATGAGCCCGAACACTCTCTTCTGTTCGTCAAAGGTAAGGTTTGTCTGAAATCCGACGAGATTGTACATATCGGCACGGAGATTTTCCTGACGAAGCTGTACGACGGCGTAGGGCTCGACTCCCGTTTTGGGATCGGGAAGACCCACCGGCTTCAACGGGCCGAATCGGAGAGTGTCATATCCGCGTGATGCCATGATCTCGACGGGCATGCAGCCTTCGAATACCTGCGGGGATGCGCGGTCGAAATCGTGTAAAGGTGCCACCCTTGCATTTATCAGCGCATCGTAGAATGCATCGTATTCCTCTTTTGTCATCGGACAGTTGAGATACGATGCCTCGCCTTTGCCGTAGCGCGATGCGGCGAATACCTTGTCGCGGTCGATGCTCGACGCATCGACGATGGGAGCGGCGGCATCGAAAAAGTGGAGCATATCGCCGCCGATATTGTCTGCGATATACGATGCCATTTTGTCGGATGTCAAAGGGCCGGTCGCGCAAACCGTTATGCTGTCATCAAACGAGTCGATCTCACATTCCACAACTGTGATGCGGGGGTGATTACGGACAGCGTCTGTGATATACTGTGAGAATATGTCGCGGTCAACGGCAAGGGCTCCTCCTGCGGGCACTTCTGCTTTGTCGGCCGCCTGCATTATAAGCGAACCGAGTATGCGAAGTTCTTCCTTTATAACTCCCGAGGCATTGTTTATCTGCTTCGCCTTAAGCGAATTTGAGCAGACAAGCTCGCCAAAGAGAGGGGATTTGTGGGCAGGAGAATATTTTTGGGGCTTCATTTCGTAAAGAATTACGTCAACGCCCATTCTTGCGGCGGCATATGCCGCTTCGCATCCGGCAAGACCTGCTCCGATTACCTTAATTTGTGCCATCGGAATCGGTCTCCGTGTTCTTATCTATCTCGCGCTTGTAGTTGCAGCCTTCGTTGTGGCAAACGATCATGTCCTTGCCCTTTTTGCGGTAAAGCTGACCGGAGCAGTTGGGGCATTTTTCGTTTACAGGCATATCCCAAGAGGAGAATTTGCAGTTTTTGTAGTTTTCGCAGCTGTAGAATACAGATTTCTTACCGCGGCGGGCGTAAACCTTGCCTCCGCAAACGGGGCAGGGCACACCGACATCCTTCTGGATTTGTTTGGTGTTCTTGCATGTGGGATACTTGTTGCAGGCATAGAAGGATCCGAAACGTCCCGAGCGGAGTACCATATCGGCGCCGCACAGCTCGCACTTCATGTCGGTCTTCTTTGCGTTTGCATTTTCCTTTTCAGGCTGCTTTTCATTTTCGAGAGGCTTTGCGTTTTTGCATTCGGGATAGTTGGGGCAGGCGGCAAATTTGCCGTAGCGGCCATTTTTCACTATCATCTTGGCACCGCACTTTTCGCAGATGATATCGGTCTGTTCTGCGGGAAGCTCGACCTCGCTTACCGATTTGGAGGCATTCTCCAGATCGCGCTCAAAGCCTGTGTAGAAGCGGGAGAGGATAGATTCAACGCTGGTCTCGCCGTGCTCGATGTTATCGAGATCGTTTTCCATCTGAGCGGTAAACTCGTAGTCTACGATGTCGGGGAAATACTTCGAGATAAGGTCGTTGGTGACATATCCGAGCTGTGTGGGTTTGAGCGATTTGCCCTCGCGCTCGACGTAACCGCGCTGAATGATGGTGGTGATGATCGAGGCGAAGGTGGAGGGACGGCCGATGCCGTTTTCTTCGAGGAACTTAACGAGCGAGCCTTCGTTGTAGCGCGGAGGGGGCTCGGTAAAGTGCTGTGCGGGAGAGATCTTATTGCAATCAAGCTTTTCGCCCTCGCTCAGAGGGGGAAGAGCGGTCTTTTCGGGTACTTCTTCAGCGTTGTGATCGGCTCTTTCGTCGGGAGTATGATCGGTATCATCGTAAACAGCAAGATAGCCGGGGAACTTAACGGTGTATCCTGCGGCTCGGAAGATATTGTTGGCACATTCGAGGTCAGCCGATACCGTTTCAAGCTCGGCCGATGCCATCTGGCTTGCGGTAAAGCGGTTCCAGATGAGCTTGTAGAGCTTGTACTGATCGGGGGTAAGATGTTTTTTGATCTTGTCGGGCTCGATTGCGATATTCGAGGGGCGGATCGCTTCGTGTGCGTCCTGAGCGCCCGATTTAGCCTTGTATACGCGGGGAGCGTTCGGATTGTACTCGCTGCCGTAGCGGCTCTCGATATAGTCGTGAGCGGCCTTCTGTGCTTCATCGGAGATGCGCTGCGAGTCGGTACGCATGTAGGTGATAAGACCCTGAATGCCGCCGAACTCACTGCCTATGTGAATACCTTCGTAAAGCTCCTGAGCAACCTTCATCGTCTTTGCGGAGGGGAAGGCAAGGCGGCGCGATGCTTCCTGCTGCATTGTCGAGGTTGTGAAAGGAGGAAGGGGATTTTTCAGACGGGTAGCCTTTTTGATGGAATCGACGGTGAAATTCTTGCCGGTGATGGCGTTGACTATTGCCATCGCCTCTTTTTCGTTGTGAAGCTCGATCTTCTTGGATTTGTCGCCGTAGAACTTTGCCTTTAAGGTGCGTCCCTTTTCGTCGGCAACGATAACTTCAACCGTCCAGTATTCAACGGGAACGAAAGCGTTGATCTCGTTTTCGCGGTCGATTATGATCTTTACCGCAACCGACTGAACTCGTCCTGCAGAAAGACCGCTTCGAACAGTTTTCCAAAGGAAAGGACTGAGCTTGTAACCAACGATTCTGTCAAGGATTCGTCTGGCCTGCTGGGAGTTTACGAGGTCGATATCGATAGTGCGGGGCGATTTGATTCCCGCCTTTACTGCCGATTTTGTAAGCTCGTTGAAGGTAACTCGGCGGGTCTTTTCCATGGGAATACCGAGAACGGTGGCAAGATGCCAGGATATTGCTTCGCCTTCGCGGTCAGGGTCGGTTGCGAGGAAGATCTTGTCGGCTGCTTTTGCTTCCTTTTTGAGCTCCTTGATTACGTCGCCTTTGCCGCGGATATTGATGTAGTGGGCTTCAAAGCCGTTTTCTATATCGACGCCGAGAGTGCTCTTGGGCAGATCTCTGACATGACCAACCGACGCGAGCACCTTGTAGCCCGAGCCGAGATAACTTTTTATTGTGCCTGCTTTATGGGGAGACTCCACAATCACGAGATTGGGCATAGTGTAACCTTCCTTAAAAAATAAAATTAAAATTGAATACGAAAAAAATTATAAACGACGGATGCGTCCGCCTGCAACTCTCTCACAAAGTCCGTTTATTTCGAGCATTGTGATCGATGCCATGATCGAGTTCATCGGCAGCGACGTTTTTGATGCAATCTCATCGATGCTGATCTCGCCCTCTTCGGGAACGGCGCTGTAAACGATTCCCTGATTGCCCTCGGGGATGTTCTTTAAAACTTTCTTTTCAGGCTTTTTTTCTTCGGGAATGTTCTCTAAAATCTTCTTTTCAGCCTTTTTGGCCTCTGTGGGCTGTTCGTTTTTCACAAGGGAATCGGAAAGACGTATTTTTACCGGCGCTGCCTTTGCCTTGCTCCTTTGAGTCCAAACGCCTTTTGCGTGGGTTATCGAAGCATCGCGCTCCGAACCGTTTATCGCCGGATTTGATCTGACGGGATTTAACAGATAGTCGAGATTCAAAACCGCACCGTATGTGCCGCTGTATACCTCGATTACGTCGTCGGCGCAGGTGATCGCCTTCGCGCCCTGCTTTAAGAGCAGATTTGTACCGCTCGAATTACTTTCGCCGATCATGCCGGGCACGGCAAATACGTCGCGTCCCTGAAATACCGCATTGCGCGCCGTTATCATAGCTCCGCTTTTGGTGTCGGCTTCAACAACTACCGTACCCGACGAAAGACCGGATATGATGCGGTTCCTCTGGGGAAAGTGGTATGCTTCGGGTGACGACATAGGCTTGTACTCGCTGATAACGCATCCGCGTTCAGCTATCTCGTCCATGAGATAGCGATTCTCCGACGGATATGCGCGGTCAACGCCGCAGCCGAGGACGGCGACGGTGGTTCCGCCGCTGTCAAGGCAGGCGCGATGCGCAACGCTGTCCACGCCTTTGGCAAGTCCGCTTATGATTATCGCGCCGGTTCGTGACAGATCATACGATATTGCGTATGCGGCTCGCTCGCCGTAGTCGCTGATCCGACGTGTACCTACCATTGCAACGCAAAGTCGGCGGCGAAAATCGGGAACGATTCCTCTTGCATAAAGCAAAATGGGTCTGTCCTTTATTTTCATCAAAGGATGCGGATAATATTCGCTGCTAAGCGGGATTATCGTTATGTTTCTGTTGTGGCAGAAATCCGCGATGTCCTTCGCCTCTTCAAGTGAGAAAAAGTCGGGCGATTCTATCGGAGGAATATCTTGTTCGCCGTTTCGTGCGGCATAGTATATGCTTTTTGGGTCACCGTAGCTTGCCAGAAGCTTTTCGGCTGCAGAATACTTCTCACCGTAGCGGAGCGAAAACCATATCCAATAGAGAATATCGGTCATGAAAAACTTAGCCTCCCTTTACAGAATCAACAGATATATCAGGCGCGCCCCTTTTTCCATTTTTCCCAAAGGAGCACTGTTGCCGCATGGGCGGCGTTGAGAGACTCGGAATTGGGCATCATGGGAATAAATACGCTTCTGTCGCAAAGCTCAATTATATCGCTCGGCAGCCCGTGCCCCTCGTTGCCTACCATAAAGACGTCTGACGGACTTACGTCGAGTCTATCAAGCTCGATCGATGTGCGGTCAAGCGCTGCGGCAAAGACACGTCTGCCCGACGAACGCAGGGTATCGATTGTTCCTTTGACATCGGAGCAAATGCTGATGCGGGTGCGGAATATCGCACCCATAGATGCGCGCAGAGTTTTGCGATTGTATATATCGGCACAGCAATCGTTAAGAATGATCTCGTCGATTCCGAATGCCGAGGCGGTACGAATGATCGTGCCCAGATTTCCCGGATCCTGGATCGAAATTGCCATAAATAAAGAGTGCTGATTTTTGTCGTTATTATATATTGTAGTCTTTTTATGCAGATTGTCAAGATAGTCGAGCACACAAATTATCCCATCGGGCGAATTTTCGCGAGAAATTTTGTCAAAAACGCCCTCCGAAAAGATGATCGGCGAGTATTTTTCTACCTCGTTTTTGTGATCAAGGTAATATCGCTCGGTGCAGACTACGTGTTTAAAGATCAAGCCTGAGGCGGCTGCCTCCAAAAAAAGCTTTCTTCCGTCAAGCAGGAAAAGCCCCTCTGCATCACGATTTTTCTTATCGTTCAGAGCGGCCAAAGACAAAGCCAGACGGTTTTGACGAGATGTGATTATTTCCAAAATCGATCTCTTTTGCGCTCACTTTTAAAGAGCTGCGCAATTCCTTTCTCAAATTCAAAACGGTTGATTTGCGTGTCGGAATATGTAAAAAGTGAATATAATAAAAAACTGCAAGGTCGCTCCCTTTATAGGGACGACCCTGCATTTTTCTTTTTAAATTAAAGGGCTGCCTTTGCCTTTTCGCAGAGAGCTGCGAAAGCTTCCTTATCGGAAACAGCGATTTCAGCGAGCATCTTGCGGTTGAGGTCGATGCCTGCCTTCTTGAGGCCGTGAATCATAGTGGAATAATTCATGCCGTTTACCTTTGCCTGAGCAGAGATACGGGTGATCCAGAGAGAACGGAAGTCTCTCTTCTTCATCTTTCTGCCTGCAAAAGCATAGTTGCCGCTCTTCATGACGGCCTGTTTAGCCATCTTAAAGTGCTTGCTCTTTGCACCCCAATAGCCCTTAGCGGCTTTCAGGATTTTATTGCGTCTTTTACGGGTCATCATGGCCCCTTTTACTCTTGCCATTTTTCTTTCCTCCTGATAATTTCAGACCGCGTCAGTTCTTGGGAAGCAGACGTCTGATAGTGGGTGCCATAGCTTCGCTAACGTAAGTAGCTTTTCTGAGGTTTCTCTTGCGCTTGGGAGTCTTCAGACCGAGCTTATGGCGATGCTGAGAATGGTTCATTTTAACGGCGCCGTTCTTGGTAAGCGAGAAACGCTTGGCGGTCGCTTTATGTGTTTTGATCTTAGGCATTTTCTTGTCCGTTTCTCGGCGACAATGTTTTTTGTTATAGCGGAGGGCAAGGTCGCCGTCCGGCCTACCGCTTTAATTTCATGCCGGCTTATTTGCACGTGTAAGGAATACGGCGCAAGACGATATATTCTTACACACTGCACCCTGTCGGCAGGAATATCTGATTAAATTTATGAAAGCGAGCGTATTATTCTGCTTCACTCTCGTTAGCTTCGGGAGCCTTTTCGACTTTCTCTGCTTTTTCTGCCTTTGCCTTTTTGGGAGCGGCAGTCTGCTTTATGGGACCGAGGAACATTGTCATCGAGCGGCCTTCCATAACGGGAGCCTTATCCTGCTGGCCGAATTCGGCGCAAGCTTCGGTAAAGCGGGCTAAAAGATCGCGGCCAATGTCCTGATGTGCCATCTGGCGGCCTCTGAAGCGTACCACAACGCGAACCTTATCGCCGTTTTTGAGGAATCTCTTGGCGTGGTTGGCCTTTGTGTTGAAATCGTTTGTGTCAATGTGGCAGCTGAGCTGGATTTCTTTGATGTCAGCAACCTGCTGTTTCTTTTTGGCTTCTTTTTCACGTTTGTCACGCTCGAATTTGAAACGTCCGTAGTCGATGATCTTGCATACGGGCGGATCGGACTGTGCAGACATCATAACAAGGTCTAAGTTTCTGTCGTCTGCGGCCTTCTGAGCGTTTGCATAGGTAAGCAGACCGAGCTGCTCGCCTTCGGGTCCGATAACTCTCATAACTTTGGAGAGAGGGAAGCCCAAGGAACGAATATCGTCGTTAATGTAATGTTCCTTGCCGTTATTGTTTTTGATTGGTAGTCACCCCCGCAAAAAGCGATAAAAAATAAAAAATGCGAAGAAAGCATTTCTCCGCAAACAATACTCGGGCATGATATGTCCGAATACGATTATCAACCCGTGCTAAGACAAGCATCAAGGTGAGAGCGGAGAGCTCTGCTTCATTTTTACTTTGTAATTATAATACATAAGGGGCGAAAAGTCAATATCCGATGATGATATATAGGATCGAAAAAGAGTAAATTTTTTATGAACAAAGCAGCCGCCGATCGTTCGGCAGCTGCTTTGGACATAATTATCTGATCTCAACAGTTGCTTTTTTACCCGATTTGTTGGCTGCGGCCTTAACGACCATACGGATAGCGCGGGCGATTCTGCCGTGACGTCCGATAACCTTGCCCATATCGTCGGGAGCAACATTCAAGGTAAGATTGACATTTTCGCCGTCATCGTCGATCTCGACCGTAACCTTGTCGGGCTCGTCGACGATAGACTTTGCGATGTCAAGCAATACTTTGCTTAAATCTGCCATGATTATTTTTTGAGAAGAGCGCGAACGGTCTCGGTGGGCTGAG
>JAFXHW010000119.1 GCA_017533545.1 Clostridia bacterium | reverse complement strand
GGGGAAGCTTTCGAAATGGACGGCGTGAACGGCAACGCCTCTCTTTGCCATGAGATATCCGGCAACGGGGCTGTCAATTCCGCCCGACAAAAGGAGCATTCCGCGTCCGCCGCTTCCTACGGGCATTCCTCCCGCGCCCTTCTTCTGTCCGGCATGGATATAAGCCGCGCTGTCGCGCACCTCAACGTAGAGCACCACGTCGGGGTTTGCCACGTCAACCTTCAATTTTACAGGCATACCCTCTTCGAATTTGCCGTCAACTCCGTTGAAATGCAAAAAGATAGCACCGCCGACCTCGGCAGATATCTGAGGAGAGGTGAGCGGGAAGCGCTTATCGCTTCGCTTGCTTTCGCATTTGTAGCTCTTGACTCCCTTAAGCGCAGGCGCAAAATATTCGATGGCCGCCGCCTTGATCGACTCCATATCCTTTTCGACCACCGCACAGCGCGAGTAGGTGGCAATGCCGAACACCTTGGATACAAGCTCCTCAGCGCCGTCCATGTCGCACTGATCGTCCATCGGCTCGATGGATATCGTGCTCTGCGCGCGCTTGATCTCAAATTCGCCGCATTTAGCTATACGCTGGCGGATCGTTTTGACAAGCTGTGCCTCAAAGGATGACTTGTTAAGCCCCTTGAGTGCGATCTCGCCGTATTTTAACAGAAGTATCTCTTTCATTTTTCAATAACCTTCTTGATCGTTAATTCAAATGTTAATTTCACCGTTTTTGCACATTTTGTGCATTAGATGTGTAAAAACGCCATGATGCCCTGGGCAATACCCTGGGCCATCTTGTCTCTCCACTCGTCATCGAGCATATTTTTCGCCTCGGTCTCGTTGGAAATAAATCCGCATTCGACCAAAACGGCGGGGAAAGGAGTGCACTTTGTCATGTAATAGGCATCGTCGTAGTAGGTGTACTGAACATCGGGCTCTCTGCCGCTTTCGCTCTTGCCGACCGTTGAGAGAATGCCGCTGGCAATGTCAAGACCGAGCGATACCGAGCTCTTGTTGACGTTGAGCGAATAGAAAATGCAGACACCGTCGCGCTTCGGATCTTCGGCATAGTAGTCTCAGTGGATGGACACGAGCGCGTCGACATATCCAAGCGATTCTATGTAGGCCTCACGCTTTTGGGGGCCGAACAGATACTGACCGTATTTGTTGCGCTCCGCCCCATCGGGCGCCTCGTCGCTCTCGCGGGTAAGGTAGATATCAAGCGGAAGCTCGCCGCTGTAATTGTCATTTATAATCGCTGCCACACGCTTTGCAATGTCAAGGGTGATATCCTTTTCGGAGAGTTCGCCCAGCCACTCGGAATCGGTGCCGGGATCATCGTATCCATGACCCGGATCGAGGCATATAATAATGCGCTCCTCGTCGGGTTCAAAGGTCTCGGCCTCGGTCATCTCTTCGGTAACAGTTTCGCTTTCACTCTCGGTGCTCTCGCTGTCACTTTCGCTTTCAAGCGCCGGCGTTTCTTCAAACTCGATCGGATCGACGGTCAAAAGCCCGGTGTCGCTTTCACTCTCGCTTACCGTCGTGTCGGCGGTCGTAACGTCGTTCTGATCGTCAAGGTATGACGATGCGTAGCTCGCCGAGATACGCAATGCGGTAAATGCCGCATATCCCGACACCGCCAGAGCAACGATTATCACGGCAAGGACAACAATAAAGCCGCCCGTGCCTCCCATAAATGTTAAAAAACCATTATTGCGTCGCATATTTTTCTCTCACCAAATAATTATTTCAAATTATCCGTCTATCCATGCTGTCTCGCGCTTTGAAAGCTTGTACTCGGGCACATCGAAGATCGACATATATACGCTTATCGCAGCGAAAGCATTCTCATCGCTGTTTTTTACTCCGTCGAGCATCTCGAGAACAAACCTGTGCTCGGGATAGATGTTGACTGTCAGATTGTCAACCCCCGACATATCAACATTGTCGAAAAGCAAGCGCCGATAGTTAAGATTGGTGCTTTTGGATTTTACCACTCTGTCGGCAAGATAATGGTTGCCCTTTTCGTCGCAAAGAACGAAAACAAAGGGCTCATCCGATGCGCTCTCGCCGCTCTCATTTTCATAATTTTCAACAGTACTGTCGTTGTAGCGGATGGTTACCTGAATCTGCTCGATCTTTCCGGCCTCATCCTCGACAATCGTACCCTCGATGAAGAAAAAATATCCCAGCTTCGAGTAGTTGTTACCCATCTTTATCCTGTATGTGTGAAAGGCATCGGGTGCTGATTTGTACGATGCCTTCGACGCATCGGTCCAGATAAGATCGACCGCCTCGTTTGGATGTGCGTTGAGCTGAGCTATGCGCACGCACGGAATAACGAAAGCCGATACAACAATCGCGGTCATCATTAATTTGAATGCCTTTTTCAAAAGCTTCCATGCAGGATGGGGAGGCTTGTAAGGCAAAAGCTCCTCTTCTTCTCTCTCCGCTTCGTTTTTTTCAATTATTTTTTTAAAAAAATCCATTTTTATGTCCTGAAAAGTGTCACTTTTACGTAAATTATCGCGAAACAAAATAAAATGTCAAATCATAATATATTATAATATAAATCGAACGTTTTGTAAAGTGATTTTCGGTAAATAAAAATTGGCAGACCAATTTAAAACGGACGCGCAAAAGGCTCCTTCTCATAAGGAAGTTTAATTCAACTTGATTTGCAGAAAACAAAGATTAACCCCGACAGATTGAAAAAAGACTGTCGGGGTTAATTTTATTCAGTTCGATAAATTGTAATTGGTTGCACTGCCCATTATATAAATGGACAGTGCAACATTTTACTCTCCAAAAGCTAACATATTTCCTAATGGAATTTCAAAACCAATTGCTTTGTACATTTGCAAATCACAATCTGCACATCCCACTGTAAGAGAACCCACACCACTTTGCTCATATGCATAAGCAACGAGTTTTCG
>JAFXHW010000016.1 GCA_017533545.1 Clostridia bacterium | reverse complement strand
CCATCAGCTTTTCGACGTCGAGGTCTCCCTCGCCTATGAGCACGGTCTTGCCATTCTTCATATCGCCGAGTCGGACGTATTTGATATAGGCGCCCAGCGTCTTTATTGTTGCTTCGGCGCTCTCGGAAGCGTCAAAATAAGTGCCGCGCACATTCCACGAGCATCCGATCGCCGCCGAAGCAAAGTGATTTATTATGCCGATTACATTTTCGGTGTTGGCAAGATATCCTACCGTTTCAAAAAGGATATTGACGTCGGCGTTTTCGGCGCGCTTTATTGCAAGCACGAGTTTTTTATCGAGCTCGTCAAAGGGAGTTTCCTTTTCAACGCGGACAATGACATTGTCCACTGCGGCGTTTGCCGCCATATCGACGTATTTTACAAGCAGTTCGGCGGTGCACTCATCGCTTTCTACCGTAACAGGCATACGGAGTGCAGAAAGGGAAAGATTGCGGTTTCGCAGCTTGCGGCGGGCATCTGCCGTGCGCTCGCGTCTCAAAATACTGTCGTGATGCGCGCTTCTCTCTTTTATGGCATCGTAAATCTCAAAACCCTCAAAGCCGTAGTCATATGCATAACGGCAGGTATCGAGAAAGGAGGCGCGGCTGACGTTTTTGGTTGAAAAAACTATCTTCATTTATGCTTTATGCCTCCTCGAAGACGATCTTGTTGAGCGCATTGATATATGCGCGTATACTTGCGGCAACGATGTCGGTGGAAGTACCGTTGCCCGAATAGAGCTTGCCGCCCACTCTCAGGCGCACGAGCGCCGAGCCGAGCGCCTCTTTGCCCTCTGTTACCGACTGTACCTGATAATCGTCAAGCTCGTAGTGATGTCCTATACACTGCTCGATCGCGCGGAAGGCCGAGTCGATGGGACCCTCGCCGTCGCTGACCCCGCTGATGATCTCGCCGTTGCAGCGAAGGGTGATCTGTGTCATCGAGCTTGAAAGGTTGCTGGATGTGGTGGTGTAATTTTCAAAATGATAAGTCGAGGGCGCCTGCATAGCCGAGCTTGCAATAAGAGCTTCGAACTCCTTGGCCCCGATATCGCCCTTCTTCTCGCAGACCTGCTTTAATGCCTTGAACACGTTTCCGATATCGGCATCGGAAAGCTCATAACCGAGCAGTGCTGCGGCCGAGGAAACATCGGCCATATTGGAATCGCTGTCAAGCAGAATCTTTTTCCTTTCGCTGACAACCGTATCCCCTTCGCTCTCGTCGTGGCTGATTTTGCGGCACATATCGTCAATGCTTGCGTGGATCTTCGTGCTGTCAAGCGCTATCTCGGCACCGATCGAGCCCGAGCAGATGCTCATGGCATCCGATATCTCACCCGAAAGCAGAGAATCCTTGCCAACCATGGCACATTTGAGTCCGTCAACTCCGTTTTCAATTGCGGCAAACGCAGCTGCTACCGCCATATGAGCTCTGTCGGAAAGCTGAGCATATACCGGAACTGACACCGCCGCTTTGACCTTGGCGATCATCGCTCCGATCTCTGCGGGCGTGGACACGCCCGCGCTGTCGCATACGGTAATGACCGCAGCTCCCTTTTCTTCGGCCGTTTTAATAGCCGAAATGAGGAAATCCTCATCGGCCCTCGTTGCATCGAGGGCGGCAAATTCGACGTTCGGACAATATTCCTTTGCCGCCGAGACAAGCAAAGCGATCTTTTCGAGCATAGCGGACTGCTTTACATGATATGTATATTCCATTTGAATGGTGGAAACGGGAAGCTCTATCTGGAGCACGGGCGATTTGGCATCCTTTATGCATTCCCACGCTTCCTTTACTCCGTCAAGATCATATCCGACGGGAACGGTCAGAGCAGCCGACTGAATATTCTTGGCAATGGTTTTGTAAATAATAGCATCCTCGCGTGCGTTTTTCACTGCGGGAAGGGAGACGGCATCTGCGCCTATCCTGTCGGCACAGCTTGCAATAGCCGATTTTTCGCGGAATAGCAGAGAGACAGCGCGATCGCGCGATATTGTTTTTAAAGTAATGTCTGTGATGCTGATTCTTTTCATTTTTTAAAATCTCCTTTTATCAAACATAAAACCGAAATTTAAAACAAAAAACGTTTTCGTCTCTTGCTCAAATTCAAAGAGACGAAAACGTAAAAATCAAGTTTCCGCGGTACCACTCTTTTTCGTCCCGAAAGACGCACTTTGGATGCAAACACATCTTAACTCTGTTACGGGAGTGCCCGTCTGCCGCTAATTTTTGTTTTTTCACAGCAGCCGCTCCGCGGTGAGTTCCAAAAAGATCTTCCAATGCCTCGCACCGTCCGGCATCTCTCTGGAGAGAAAGATCATCGTGTACTATTCCGCTTCATCGCGTTTTCGATATTAACTGTTATAACATATTAAAGCGGATTTGTCAAGTATTTTTTGATTTTTATTGCCCGAAATACGCTTTTTATACTACTTTTCACTCTTTTCCAGCGCTATGCACATAGCATATGCAGCGTACGATGCAAAGCCGTGGTCAAGGCTTGCGCTCGGTGTACGATGCTCCCAAAGAGTGCCCGTTTTATCGGCCATCTCGCCGAAAAATCCCACCACGTTTTTCAAAATCAGATCGTAAAGCTCTTTTTCGAGCAACAGCTTTATGCGAAGATAAAGTCCGATGAATGCATTGGCATAGGCAAAGCGGCGAGAGGAGGTATCGACAGCAGCAAAGCCGTCAAGCACATGATTTTTCAGCTTTTCGTACTTCTTTTCGTTCCAATCGATCTTGCCGAAAAGGAGGGCGTAGTACTGGCAGGCCTCCGACGTGTTGCCGGTATTGCACAAAACTCCGTTTTCGTCGCAAATGGCATTATCGGTGAACATTTCGCCGTCAAAGGAGAGCTCGGCAGCCTTTTTGCGCACTCTCTCGGCCTTGTCGCGATATTTTTCATCGCCGTACAGTTCGTATACCGCATCCAAAACAGCCGAATACAGGAAATTTGTCGGATAGTTTACATCCTGCACCCAGGAATTTGCGTCCGACCATTCAACAAAGTTCCAGGAGGACAGATTTTGCAAAAGTCCGTCGGCATTTTCAAACTTTTCAAGGCCGTTGGCTATGCCCATGATGCTCCCACGGAAAAGCTCGCGGTCAACGTTCGGACGGCGAGAGGTAAGATGCTCCTTACATTCGAGCACGTACCACATACACCACTGCGGGATATAGCAGTGATCGACGCATATATCGGAGGGATATGACATGGGGATCATGCCCTCATCGTCCAAAACGGCATCGCAAAGGCGGTAGTTTTCAAGATATGCATCCTCGACGGGAACATCGCCCATGAAATGCTCCTCGGCGATGGCAGTAAAATAGGAGTCGCACAGCCAGCCTGCCCTCTCGCGCGATGGGCAGTCGGTATAGATATCGAGCGCGTTATGCGCGAATGTGCGCTTTGCGGCTTCGTATATTTTGTTGTGAACTTCTTCTTTGAATTTTTTAGTGCGCGATGTTCTCATATCGCGCTCGTACGTTTTTATGCCGAAGGAGGTAATCTCCATCTCGCCCGATTTTACCATAACGATTGCAAAACGGGCAGTTCCGACGTCAAACGCGGCAAGAGAATGCTCGCCCTCGGGCAAGAAATACTCCAAAACGGAATGTGAATCGATACATCCGAAGGCAAATTCGTCATTTTCGCAATACTCAGTGTACCCGATAACGAGGTCTGTCTGATCCTTTGCCCTGCCCGCGCACTGCAAAAATCCGCACTCTATGCGCGAAAAATCGAAGAGGGCATACTCGCCCGCCTTCAAAACGATGGGCAGAGGGCACTCGATCTCGGTCTTAACCTTGCGCTGACGCTGAACGAAGGCGTAAGGGTTATACTCGATCTCGCTGTAATCGAACTTGCCCCACTCATCGGGAATGTGATTCCACGAATGACGGGTCTCAAGGTAAGGAAGCGTCTCGTCAAAGCAGAATTCGCCTCGGCAATTCGCCTTTGAAAGTGCGATATCCTCATAATGAACGTAGGGCACCGCACGCGCAATAAAAACGGGAGGAGTGTCAATCTCGTCGGGTTTTACCCAGTCGCCGTTTTCTTCGTTGAGATCCCAAATCTCGGAAAAGTGGCGCTGAATGGAGTAGCGGTGAACCTTTTGAACGAGGCTGTTTATGCGGCGCGCAGAAAAGTCGCGTCCGGTATATGCGATAACCTCGGTACCGCGTGAGATCTCGCAGCAAAGGTAGGGCGTCTGGCAGCAGCTTGCAAAGGAGTGGCAGTTGTAGGCCAAAACCTCTATTTTTACGGTATTTTTGCCCTCAACGGCATATTCACCCAGATCAAAAACGTCAACTCTGCCGTATCCATGTGCCGCACGCGCCGGACCGAAAGCCACAAAACGGCCGTTGACCGTCAGACGGTAAAAATATGCCGCCGCGATGCTGATCTTGCTTTGATTCAGGCTGTCAAACGAGCAGATAAACTCTGCCGCCACATTCATCTCTTTTTCAAGTTCGCGGATAAATACCGCTTTTGCTTTTTTAAACATATTTTCCTCCGAATATCACAGATAAAGTATCGGAACGGCGCTCCAACCGTGGCAAAGGCTGCCCCAGCCGCCGAATGCTTCTGCTCCGTCGATCGTTTCCCAGACGCTCGTAGCTCCCGCATCGAGCATCTTTTTGTAGTCGCGGCGTATCTCGTCGCGAATCCAACCCTGCCATTTTTCGGCGTCGGCTTTGAGCATCGTATCGTATTTAAAGCATCTCATGCTGAGTGTGCAGTCGATAAATTCGCCCCGGGCGATGCGCTCGACCAGCTCTCGTCCGTCGTCGCATACACCCGAAAGGATGGCAAAACAGTTGCCGAGTACGGTAAAATCGTCGCCCCCGACGGTCATCGAGTAGGCATCCTTTTCGCTGTTGTAGAAGGTCTTTTTCGTCTTTTCGCGGATCTCTTTTATAAGATCGGCATATTCGAATTTTCTGCCTCCCTTTTCGGCTATAACACGAAGGTTTTCAAGCGCTGTAATGAAAAGGCAGTTTATCATAAGATCGGGCTCGACTTCATCGGAGCATCCGAGATGCCCCTCCATATGCTCGGTCCAATCGTAAAAATTCCAGTGATTATAGCCGGTAAAACGGCAGATAAGTCCGTTTTGTCGATTTTCCAGGAAAGCATCAAGTATGGAAACAAGTTTGCCATATACCTCATCGATCAGTGAAAGGTCACCGGTAAAATCGACATACTCGCGTACAGCCATGAAATAGTAGAGGGAGAATGAGGGAATTGTCAGATCGTTTCCGCAAGGATAGCAGATTGCAAGCAGCTTATCGTCCCGTCTGTCCTCGCTTACGAGCTTCAGATTTGAGCGAGCGTAATTGCTGTTTCCCTTATCGAAAGCCTTGTATCCGCAGAGCATCTGGTTGCGCGAGTCAAAAACGTAAAGGCACTGTTCTCTCCATGGAGTGTCAACGTAGTGCTCCATCATCGAAAGCTTCAGCGTGCGCACGCAAAGATCGTAAATGCGGCGATCGAGCTCATTTGTAAGTGTATTTTCCTTTTCGCTGACGGAGCAAAACTGCTTTATAACGCCAAGGTAATTAAGCTCGATCGGCTTTTCGGCATAAAGCTCGATATACCGTCCGCTGATGCGCAGCATACGGTTTGTGTAGACGTTATGACCCGTTTTCGCCCTGTATTCGAAGCTGAAATCGGAGATTCCGAGAATGCGGCGAACGTGGCCGTCTTTTAAATCCTCGCCCCATGCAACGAGAATATCCTGCTCGGTATCGGATACAAAATCCAAAGTGGGAAGGCCCACTGTTTCTTCGCCCATGTCGATAAGGTAATAGTTCCCCTCGTTTTTGATAATGGTTATATCCTTTTTATCCGACACCGTAAGCTTCGGTATGGGACGGGGATAAAAGGTGCAGTTTTTATCGACCGCCGCCGATGCGCGGTATTCGCCCTGCCCCTCTTTCGTCGCATCATAGGCAAAGCCAAAGCCCATCTGGGGAGTAATAATCTTGGCGCGGCCGTTTTTGTATGCCTCGCTTTTTCGGCAAAGAGTGCTCTCGCCGCTTGAAAGGATCACATTTCCCTCCTGCTCGAGCTCGAAAATAAGCCCTGCCTGCGCGCTTATGTAACGCTGAAAATCGTGTCCGATATGCCAGACAAGTATGTATATCTCGTTTTTGCCCTCTTTTACGAAGGGGGTGACATCAAGCTCGTCGTATATCTTGTAATGCTCGAAATCGCCGTACTGATTGCTCGACACGAATTCGCCGTTTATGAAAAGAGTGTAATCTCCGTCAACCGATATGCGGCATACTGTTTTTTCGCCTTTTTCAGCCGCGGCCGCAAAAAGGGCGGTAAACTCGCCGTATTCGTCAACTCCTCCCTCTTTATCTATCCATATCCATTTTGCTTTTTCGAAAACACTCATAGTATTTCTCCCGATGTTTTTTACTACTGTATTATATCATGAAGCGTTTGATTTTTCAACAAAAAATACAAAAAAGCACCGTCGCGGTGCTTTTTTCAATATCAAAAATCAAAAACAATAATCAAAACAATCACAGCACTATCTTTGCAAGTCCGCCCTCCGACGTTTCTCTGTACGATGCGAGCAGGTCGTGTCCCGTTTCCTTCATGGTGTGAATGACGTTGTCGAGCGATATCTTTCTCGAATCCCACAAAAAGCTTGCCAAGCTCACTGCGTTGATAGCGCGCATGGCGGCAACGGCGTTGCGCTCGATGCAGGGGATCTGCACAAGTCCGCAGATCGGGTCGCAAGTGAGTCCGAGATGATGCTCGATCGCAATCTCAGCGGCGTACTCAATTTTATCGATATCGAGCGAAAAGAGCTCGCCCAGCGCGGCCGATGCCATCGAGCAGGCGCTTCCGATCTCGGCCTGACATCCGCATTCGGCGCCCGATATCGAGGCATTGGTCTTGATAAGATTGCCCACGATTCCCGCCGTAATAAGGGCCTCGACGATCTGGTTGTCGGTAAAACGGTTCTTTTGCTGCTGATAATAGAGCACCGCAGGCACAACTCCCGCAGCTCCGCAGGTGGGCGCGGTTACAATAAGCTCGCCCGATGCGTTCTGCTCTCCAACAGCGAAAGCATAGGCGCATACCATTCGATTTTCGCGGGTAGCCGCGCTCTCATCGATATGCTGACTGCGATAGAGCGATTTCGCCTTCTTTTTGACCATAAGTCCGCCGGGCAAAATTCCCTCGTCGTCAAGTCCGCGCTGAATACAGTCCTTCATAACCGCCCATGCGTTCTCCATATATTCAAAAAAGCCGTCGCCCTCGCGCTCAAGAGCATATTCCCAAAGTCGGATCGACTTTTCCTTGCAGTATGCCGCAATGTCGCCAAAAGTGCTCATATCGTAAACGTCGGGCGTTTCGCGCGCGATCTGATTTTCGTATCTTATACTGCCTCCGCCCACGCTCATCACTTTAACGCGCGCGCATTCTGCGCCGTTTTTATATCCTGCTATCTCCATGGTGTTGGGATGGGGCAGGTCGGTTTTCTCAAGATCGAAAACGACCTCGCAGGAAATACCCTCGAGCGTTTTTTTGATCACTCGATCGGTGCCGTGACCTTCTCCCGTTTTGGCAAGCGAGCCGTAAAGACAGACTCTCACCTCGTCAACGTCGGGATATTTTTTCAAAAAATCCTTGCAGGCCTGCTCGGGGCCCATCGTATGCGAGCTCGACGGTCCGCGGCCAACCTTATACAGTTCGGTAAGTGATTTCATTCCCACCGTCATTTTTCCTTTCGCTCATCTATTTATATCAGTGTTATCATTTTTCGCTTTACTTTCACGGCCGTATTGAATTGCCTTCTTTAAGCAATTAACTGCAGCTGCCCCGGACAAGAGCGCCACGCCATATATTATTGCCAAAACAATGATTTTGTCTACAACCGCGAATTCGTCAGATCCCGATGAGATAAACTTTATGTCGGAAAAGGCAAGAAACGATCCGATAGCAAAAATGATAGCGGCCATGATGATGAAGAAAACAAAAGTGAAGATGAGTCCTCTTTTTGCAATTCTCTCAAAATTTGCCATATATTCTCCTTTTATGATCGCAATATCAGTTTGTCTTCATGAACTGTCTTGTGTGCTCGATGTATTCGGCCTGGCGGGGCTTATCAACGAGATACGATTCGATAAGCGACGCGAAATATCCGTTCATGTCCGATCTGCCCGCTTTGATATCGTCATGCTGCTTTTGGGCATACGCCAAACGCTCCTCGTCAGTAAGATTTACGAAATCGGGTATGGTAAAATATTCGGCGGTTACGATATTGCGAAGCTTTTGAGTTATGTCGTACCACTCGTTCATCTCGGGCGAAAAATCGTATGTAACCTCAAAGGGGATGCCCTGCATCGAAAGCAGCTTCTCGGCCATCAGCTCGTGACCGCGCGCGTTCGGGTGAACGTGATCGGGATCATAAAGGACCTCGCTTTGCATATATCTCGTGGCAAGGTCGTGGAAATCGCAAAGCTCGATCGAGTGCTTTTCGGCAAAATCCTTGACGTAGGCGGCATAGCCCTGAACCAATGCGTATCCGCCGCGCAGAACCGAATTGGGATCGCCCGCATATTCGGCATAGGGCATGGGAGTGCAGAGGATAAATTCGATGTTTCGCTCACGCACGATCTTGTAAAACTGCTCCATGTTCTGCTGATATTCCTCGTATGCCTTGATAAGCTTGGCATATCTCTCCTCGGACGGAGGAGAAGCGAGGTTTTCGCGTCGGGTATCGTTCACGCCGATCATCAAAACGATGTGGGTGGGATCGTAAATCGCGATGTCCTCGTCGAAAACGGCAAGAGTGTTGCCGAGGTATCCGCCTGCAATGCCGCAGTTGTAGAATTCAACGCCCGATCCGGGGAAAAGCTTTCTGTAATGGCCTACTATGTGCTTTATAAAAACGCCTATATGTGTAATGCTGTCGCCGACGAAGCATACGCGCGACTTATCGGGAAATCTGTTCATTTATCTGCCTCCAAAGCTGTATATGTTAATTATATTCCGATTGTATCACAAAAGGGCGCGGCAGTCAACGTGTTTTGCGTTGATGCGGCCATTATGTTCCCGCTTGAAATCGTATACCGATTCATCGGACTTGTTTTTTCGCAAATGAAACAAAACAACGACATATTATTTTAAACTGTTTCAAAAAGTGTCGGTCAAAAGGTCATTCTCCGCCAACGCGCTCAAAAAGTCTTCGGTCAAAACAAACATTTCATCATTTTTTGTGCCATACCATTTGTCGCCAATTTTATATATCCTCGTCGACAAAGTCAATCTCGGATAACCTTTCAGATAAGAATCAAAGATTACAATATCATCATACTTCTTGTTTTCAATATGATTTTTATAGCTGACCTCTTCAGTTTTAACAAAGGCAGACTCGGGATCATACTCATAGTCGGTTTCTCCCAGCACAAAGGAAAAGGGCGTTTGAAAAAGATCTTCTCTAAAATATACGGCAGTTGCGAGCGTTCCGCCTGCCGAGCAAGATATATACTCGGGATTTTCAGTAGCGT
>JAFXHW010000118.1 GCA_017533545.1 Clostridia bacterium | reverse complement strand
TGTCCTGAATATCCTCAACGTCTATAACTCCGCCCTTGATCTTGGGAGTGAAATCCGCGTTAACTTTAAGGGCAAGCATATCGATCACGTCATCGTTATAGGGCTTCTCGGTTGCGTTGAAGGCATTGATTATCGCAACGCGTATCTTTTCAAGGTTAAAGTCGACGACCGAGCCGTCTCTCTTTTTTACTCTGAACATTTGTGTTACCGTTGCCGAAGACTTCGCTCTTCGGGCTTCCTTTCTTTATGGATAAAATCATTAACTTTGTTTGATAGCACCCAAAAATGGGCGCACTTTTGTTCCGCGAAATATATTATAACCGAAAATATTGTGTTTGTCAAGGGGTTAACCACAATATATAGTATTTATTTTTTAATGCATATACAATATATCGTCTAAATTCCCCGTACCGACACCTCTCCGAAGAACTCTTTTACACTATCTGCCATATTTTGCAGCTCGCTGTCAGCAAAAGCTTCAAAAGTGCCGCCGAGAATGTCGCCGGAGTCGCGATATTGCTGTAAAAAGTACCGCGGTGCGCCATTTAAGTACTCTCCGATCTTCAAAATATCCTCGGGAGTATGGAGTCCCTTTACCACGGTAGTACGAAATTCATAGGGAACAGATGCATTTTTTAGTATATTTATACTTTCGTTTATGCATTTTGTGTCAAAAATCTCAGCAAGACCGCAGGTAAAGGCATATTTTTCGGGACAGTTTTTTATGTCCATTGCGACGTAATCGCAAAGTCCCTCGTCTATGATCGCTTTAAGCCGATCGGGAAAAGTGCCGTTTGTATCCAGCTTGATTTGGTACCCTATCTCGCGTATACGGCGCATGAATGCCGCCGTGTCGCTGTGTAAGAGCGGCTCGCCGCCGGTAATACAGACGCAGTCGAGCATCCCCTTTCGCTTTTTGAGATACGCGAGCACATCATCTTCCGAAAGTTCTTCGTTTCGTCGATCGATGAGCACGAGCGACGCATTATGACAAAACGGACAGCGCAGATTGCATCCGCGCAAAAATACGGTAGCGCACATTTTGCCGGGATAGTCGACCATCGACAGCTTTTGCAGTCCGCCTATCTTCATAAAATACATCTCTCCTCTCAAAAAAGCATCAGGCATATTATATATCCGTTTGGGTTTAAAGTCAATGCACGAAATGAACAGAAATAGTATAAAAAATTCTACATATAGATATTTATAAAAAGGTATTGACAAGATATTGTGTATGGCAGAATGTTTAACAGCAGCGAAAAAGGGCGCATCGGTGCGCCCTTTGACACTATAATTAGGTAATGCCGGAATTATTTCATCTTCTGCTGATTACACCATATCTTCATTATCAGCCTATGCGGCAAAAGCTTGACTGCAAGCACCTGCGCACGGACGGGGAAGCCGAGAACAGACACGTCTTTTCCCTTTTTCATGTCTCTAATCGCCTTTTTGGTGACCTCTTCGGGCAGATAGAAGCGGTTGAAATAGGATATTGTGTCGTCGTCCTTGGCCCGGTCGAAAAACTCGGTCTTTATCCAGCCCGGGCAGACCGCCATGACTCTTATACCTCTGTCTTTGAGTTCCACGTTCATTGCGCGCGACAAGCTGAGAACAAATGCCTTTGTTGCGGCATAGACAGGCATGCCCGGCACCGGCTGGAACGAAGAAAGCGAGCCGAGCTGATATATCTCGCCGCCGCGTTTCATATAGGGCAGCGTCGCATAGCTGATGCGTGCGAGCGCATTGGCATTAAGGTCGATCATACCGACGACGTCCTCTTCCTTCGTGTCGGTAAATGAATGAAAAATCCCATATCCGCTCGCGTTTACCAGAACGGCAACATCAGCCTTTTCTTCGGCAAGCATAGTTTTATACTGATCAATGCTCTCATCGTCTGTCAGATCGAGTGCAATCGGACGAATCTTTGCGCGGGTCGTGCCGCATATCTCACAAAGCTTGTCATAACGGCGTGCGATGACCCATATCTCGTCAAGCGCTTTCTCCTTATCTATATCATTCACAAAGCAGCGTCCCATTCCCGACGATGCGCCAGTTACAACTGCAATTCTCATATCAATATCCCTTTATATAATTTATATAATGAAGAAAAATCTCTCCCGATTACATTGTAACACGGGAGAGATCTTTTTTCAATCGTTTTTCGTAATTATCTGAGCGATGCGCCGAGCTTTTCTTCAACTGCGCGGCGGATCTTTGCGGTATCCTTGTCGGCCTCTTCGTCGGTAAGGGTACGATCGGCAGCGCGAAGAGTAATGTTGAAGGCCATACTCTTCTTGCCCTCGGGGAGCTGTTTGCCGCGGTATACGTCAAACACTCTGATATCCTCAACGAGCTTGCCGCCCGCTTCGTTCATTACCTTTTCAACAGCACCTGCGGTGATGTCCTCATCGAGGATGAACGCGAGGTCGCGGCTGACAGAGGGATACTTGGGAAGTGCCTTGTATTCGCGGACAAAGTCGGCGTTTTCAAACGTGAGCTGGGAGTTGAACTCGGCAGCGTATACTCTTACGTTGTCAAAGCCGTATCTGTCGGCAACGTCGGGATGGAGCTCACCGAATGTAACGAGTGTCTCGCCCGTTTTAACAAGCTTCATAGATGCGGTGCGTCCGGGATGGTAGTAGGGAGCGTCGCAGGTATCGATCTCGTAAACGAGTCCGCTGTCGCGGAGAACCGCATCAACGATACCCTTCATGGTGTAGAAATCGCCCATCGAGTAGAATGCTGCAACGGTGCGAAGAGGCTCATCGGGCAGATCCTTTCCCTTTACTGGCAGGTATACCGATGCGCTTTCGAAAAGTCCTGCGGCAGGTGCGCCGTAATTGTAGTTGCGCGCAAGGGATTCGAGCAGCGAGGGGAGGATTACGGTACGCATTACCGATGTGTCCTCGCCGAGGGGGTTGCGGATACGGAGCAGCTCGGGGCGCTCGATTCCAAGCTTATCGTAGAAGGTAGGCGAAATGAAGGAGAAGGAATAGCTCTCGTCAAGACCGTAGCTGCAAAGGAGATCGTTGATGCGCTGACGGTATGCATATCTGGGCGAGAACTGACCGGTCTTAACTCCGCTTCTGAAGGGAGTAGCCTTAACGGTGTCGTAGCCGAATATGCGGAGGACCTCTTCTGCAAGGTCTGCGCGGCACTCAACGTCGGAACGGAAGGAGGGCACGGTAATGGTGTTGCCTTCAACACCGAAATCAAGCGATTTGAATATCTCGCGCATGGTCTCTTCGGGGATCTCTTCGCCGAGGAATGAATTGATCTTTTCGGCTTCGAGAGGGAGAACGGTTGTCTCTCTCTTTTTGCCGTAAACGTCGATAAATCCGTCTACTACCTCGCCGGCTCCGAGCATATTGACAAGCTCGCAGGCACGGTCAACGGCGATGAGGGTCATCTCGGCATCGAGATTCTTTTCGAATCTGCCCGAGCTTTCGGTTCTCATACCGAGTGCGCGGGAGGTAAGGCGTACCGACGAGCCGAGGAAGTTGGCCGATTCGAACACTACCGTTGCGGTAGTATCGGTGATCTCGCTGTTTTCGCCGCCCATTATGCCGGCAAGTGCAACTGCACGGCTCTCGTCGGCGATGACGAGCATCGAATCCTTAAGAGTGTGGTCGATGCTGTCGAGCGAGCGGAAATTCTCGCCGTTTTCAGCATTGCGGACGATTATCTTCTTGCCGTTGAGGCAGGAATAATCAAAGGCGTGCATGGGCTGACCGTACTCAAGCATTACGTAGTTGGTGATATCAACGATGTTGTTGATCGGGCGAACGCCTGCAGCACGGAGTCTCATTCTCAGCCAAAGAGGCGAGGGCTCGATCTTTACGTTGCGAACAACTCTTGCGGTATATCTGGGGCAAAGCTCGGTGTTCTTTACCTCAACCGAGATATAATCGGAAACGTTTCCGCCGTTTGTCTTTACTTCGGGAGTGTGATATTTTACAGAACGGTTAAAGGATGCGCCCGTCTCGCGTGCAAGACCGATCACCGAAAGGCAGTCGGGGCGGTTGGGGGTGATCTCGAATTCGACAACGTCGTCGGAGAGCATGAGTACATCGCGGATATCCTGACCGACACTCATGGGTACTTCTTCTTTCAAAATGAGGATACCGTCCTCAACGGCGTAAGGCATATCGTGAAGGGTAAGTCCGAGCTCGGCAATGGAGCAGAGCATTCCGTCCGACTTTTCTCCGCGCAGCTTGCCCGACTTTATCTCAATACCGCCGGGGAGCTTTGCGGGTGCCTTTGCGACGGGAACGAGGTCGCCCTCGGAGATGTTATGTGCGCCGGTAACGATCTGACGGGGTTCTTCTTCGCCTACGTCGATCGAGCAGATAAGAAGGTGATCGGAATTGGAATGGGGGACGATGGTCAGAATCTTGCCGACAACAACGTTCTGTATATCCTGAGCAAGAGTTGTCCATCCCTCTACCTTGGAACCGGTGAGGGTCATTCTGTCGCAATAGTCTTTAATATTTATATCGCCGACATCAGTGAATTCGGCAAGCCATTTCATGGGAAGGTTCATACTGTTTCTCCTTTCGTCTTTCCTTTTAATTAAAACTGTTCAAGGAAGCGAACGTCGTTTTCATAAAGCAAGCGCATATCGCTGATGTTGTAGCGGCGCATTGCAACGCGTTCGATACCTACGCCAAAGGCAAAGCCGGTGTATTCCTCGGGGTCAATATTGCAGGCGCGGAGCACATTGGGATGTACCATACCTGCGCCGAGGATCTCGATCCAGCCCTCGCCCTTGCACACACGGCAGCCCTCGCCGCCGCATACAAAGCAGGAAACGTCAACCTCGGCTGACGGCTCGGTGAAGGGGAAATGGTGGGGACGGAAGCGCACCTTGGTGCTCTCGCCGAACATTCTCTTTGCGAATATTTCAAGGGTTCCTTTAAGGTCACCCATTGTAATTCCCTTATCAACTACAAGACCTTCCATCTGATGGAACATGGTCGAGTGGGTAGCATCAACGGTATCGGCGCGGTAAACACGTCCGGGAGATACCATGCGGATGGGGGGAGTTGCATTTTCCATCTGGCGGATCTGTACCGACGAGGTCTGCGAACGAAGCAGTGTATTATCGGTGAAATAGAAGGTATCCTGAACATCGCGCGCGGGATGGTTTGCGGGAGTGTTGAGAGCTTCGAAGTTGTAGTAGTCGTTTTCAACCTCGGGTCCTTCAACTATGTCAAAGCCCATCGAGCGGAAGATATCGGCCATCTCGGCTTCAACCTTGGCCAAAGGATGGCGCTTGCCCATCTTGGGAGCTACGCCGGGAAGAGTGATGTCAAGCTTTTCCTCACGCAGCTTTGCACCGAGCGCTGCTCCTTCAAGCTCTTTTGAGCGTGCTTCGATCTTTTCTTCGATGATCGCACGGATCTCGTTTGCAAGCTGGCCTATAACGGGACGCTCCTCGGCAGTAAGCTGACCCATTCCGCGAAGTACGGCGGTAAGCTCGCCCTTTTTGCCGAGCATCTTTACGCGAAAGGCTTCAAGCTCTTCTTTAGTTGTAACCGTTTCGAGCTGTTCGAGTGCCGAAAGTCGAATTTGTTCAAGTTTTGCTTTCATTTATCTTTTTCCTTTCAGAAAATGGTATTGGATAACTGTTTTTTTCGGCGGTAGGCAAAATAAAAAGTCCTTTCGACAATAATTTGTCAAAAGGACGAAAAAATTTCCGCGTTACCACCTTTTATTTGCGCCATAGCGCACTCTCAGCATCGGCATTTTACCGACAAGACCTTATAACGGAGTCAAAACCGTATTCGGCTACTTTTCACACGTTTTCACCGAATCCGCTCCGGGGCGAAATGGATAAAATCGGCCACTCCGGGATCGCTCACAGCCAAAAGGCGATCCTCTCTGTGCGGAGCAAATGCCGCGAATCCTTCCCTTTCATCGCGTTTACTTTTCAATAATATCACAAAAGGATCTCAATTTCAAGTGCTTTTAATAAAAAAGATAGATTTTTTACGCTTTTTTCCCTTAAACCTTGCAGCAAACAATGGTGTGAACATCGCTTGAGAGTATATCGGCAATCTTTTGCTTTACGCTCTCGCGGCACGACACGTCAAGCGTGACATGATCTATGCCGTATGCCTCGGCGATAAGCGCAAAATCGGGATTGTCCGAAAGGTGCGAATCAACGCAGTTGCCGCAGTAAAGGGAGTTTTGCTTATTAACGATCATACGGAGTGCCGAGTTATCGAAAATGAATATCTTTATCGGCTTTTTGGCCTTTTTAATGGTGGACAACTCCTGCATCGACATCTGAAAGCCGCCGTCGCCCGCCAAAAGGATCACCTGCTTTGCCTCGCCGGCGCTCATGCTTGCGCCTATTGCGGCGGGAAGACCGAATCCCATGGCACCGAGGCCTCCGCTTGTGATAAATCCGCGTTCAAAAATAGGTTCTATCTCGCGTGCGGTCGCCATCTGAAAATCACCCACGTCGCAGACAAAGACAGAATCGCCTCTCTCCTTTGCACATTCGTCGAGGTTGCGTACGATCTCCCAGTTTGAAAGGCGATGCGCGTGCTTTTCGATAACGTGCTTGGTTTTGAGCGCGTCAAGCTGAGACACCCAAAGTTCGAGCGACGATGCGTCGGGCTTGGCACCAAGCGAAAGGAGGGCATCGAAAAACTCGCCCGCATCGCATACCGCGGCGATATCGGCACGGAGATTTTTGTTTATCTCGGCCGGATCCACGTCGGAATGTATGATCATTCTTGAGCTTTCAAAGCGGGCAAAATCGCTGACGGTGCGGTCGGAAAAACGGCATCCGACGGCAATGCAGAGATCGGACTGCCATAGGGCGGTCTGCGCCGCCTTGTTGCCGTACACGCCCGTCATGCCGTAAAGCTTTACGTCATCGCCAAGCACGATTCCCATACCCATAAGAGTGACAATCACGGGAATTCCGCTCTTTTGGGAAAATTCTGCAAGCTTGTCCGAACATCCCGATGCGACAACGCCTCCACCCGCCAAAATTACGGGACGGTAGCTTTCCTTTATCGCCTTTTCAATCTCAGGCAATGCCCTGTCCAGAGTATATTCGTTTCTTCTCTTTCGGGGAAGCGGCGAGCTGATCTCACCCTCATCGTCGATCTCGGACGACAGAACATCCTTCGTTATATCGACCAAAACGGGACCGCATCTGTGACATGACGCGATCTTATACGCCTCGGCAAGCACCGCGCGAAGCTGACGCTTGTCCTTTACGAGGTAGTTGTGCTTGGTTACGGGCAGAGTTATGCCCATAATATCGGCCTCCTGGAAGGCATCGCGTCCGATTGAGGCAGAATCGACCTGACCGGTGATGACAAGCAAAGGCACACTGTCAAGATTGGCATCGGTTATGCCCGTGGTCAGATTGACGGCACCGGGTCCCGACGTAGCTATGCACACGCCCACTTTACCCGATGCGCGTGCATATCCCGACGCTGCAAAAACGGCGCCCTGCTCGTGGCGTACGAGCACGTGATTTATATCGCTCTTTCCCAGCGCATCAAAAAGCTCGAGCACCGCCACTCCGGGATAGCAAAAGACGGTGTCGGTCTGCATTTTTTTAAGAAAATCAACGACAAATTCAGCACCTGTCATTATTTTTTCACTCCGTATTTATGTATATTTTTTATTCCAGATTAAAGGTTTTAATGGCCTTTATTGCGCTTCCGTCGGGATATTCGCGCACCTCTCCGAGGGCAAAAAATCCCTTTTTACCGCACATTCTTACTCTTTGGCCGATCGCATGATCGGTTCTGATCTTTTTCTGATAGATCTCGGAGCCCGATCGTGCAAGGCGCTCAAAAAATTCGGGCAGAGCGACGGCGGGAAGAGATGCAAAAAGCTCTTCGGTTTCGATAAGGATCGCCTTTCTCTGCTCTTCGCTCATCTCTTCGATCTGCTCAAGCGTATAAGAACTGTCAAGAGACATCTTTCCCGATGCCTTTCTCGTAAGCGCAGCCATAGTTCCTCCGCATCCGAGCGATGCGCCTATATCCTCGCAAAGCGTGCGGATGTAGGTGCCTTTCGAGCAGACGACATCCAAAATGAACTCGTCGGCGCGCTCGGTCTCTTTGCAGTCGATCGAATAGACGGTTATATCCCTTGCCTCTCGCTCGATCTCGATCCCCTGCCTTGCAAGATCAACGAGCTTTTTGCCGCCCACCTTGATGGCGCTGTACATCGGGGGGATCTGCTTTATATCGCCGACAAAGCCCTCGCTCGCCTTTTTCAGCTCGTCAAATGTGGGGATATTTTCGCTTTTGGTCAAAAGATTGCCCGTGACATCGCCGGTATCGTAAGTTTCGCCCAGACGCAGCCGAGCGCTGTAATGCTTGGTATCGGCAACGATATATTCGGCAGCCTTTGCGGCGCGTCCGATAAGTATGCAAAGCACGCCCGTCGCCATCGGATCAAGAGTGCCGGTGTGACCGACGACGCGTGTTGAGTACAGTCGGCGGATCTTGTTTACCACATCGTGTGAGGTCATTTTGCCCGCCTTATTTACGACGAGAACGCCCGATATATTGCTGTTTTCGCGTTTCACTTACTCTTCCTCGCGAGCTGCGGCTTTTACCTCAAGCATTGCCTCGAGCTCTGCATTGATGCGGTCGCTTTCGGCGAGCTGAGCTTCAACCTTTTTCATAAGCTCATTCATCTTCGCGCCCTTTTCCATGCTCTCGTCGGCAATAAAGCGGAGCTCGGGAGTCACGCGCAGATTCATGCGGCGTGCAAGCTGAGTGCGGATATATCCCTGAGCGCTGACAAGGCCCTTTTTCGCATCGGCACTGTCAGAGCCGATGACCGAAAAATACACCTTTGCCGTCTTTAAGTCGGCCGCGCAATCTGCCTTTGTAATGCTGACGAGCGCGCCGCTCACTCTCGGGTCCTTTACCTCGCGCACGATCTCCGAAAGCTCGCGCATAAGCTGTTCATTTATTCTGTCCTGACGAAACGATGCCATATTTCCTCCGTAGCTGATTCGTTTTTTCGAAAATAATATTATCCTACTGTACATTATAACACAAAATAATTAAATAATAAATATAATTTACCGAAAAAAGTTGAAAAAATTTTAATTTAAGTGTATAATGATATTCAGTATAATAGGAATATTGTTTTTTGTCACGATTTTAATCTATTTTTTCATCAACGGAGAGTGGAAAAATGAGCGAATATAAACTGAAATTTATGCATGCGGCAGACATTCACCTCGATTCGGCATTCGCCGAATTCGAAAGCGACAAGGCGGCTGTGCGCAGAAGCGAGCTTCGCGCCTCCTTTACCGCACTTATCACCTTTGCCCGCATGAACGACGTTGAGCTGATGCTGATCGCCGGCGACCTGTTTGACGACAGCTTCGCCACCCGTGAGACCGCCGCGCACATCCGCCGCGAGTTTGCATCCTGCCCCAACACCCGATTTGTCATCTCGCCCGGCAACCACGACCCGTACAATGCCGCATCCTTTTACGCACAATCGGCATTGCCCGAAAACGTCTATATCTTCAATCAAAAAGAGCTTTCATACATCGAATTCGACGATATAAACACCACCGTGTACGGCTATGCCTTCACCTCGGGTGAGTATACCGAAAATCCCCTTCGAGGCTTTAGTGTACCCGACGACGGACGCATCCACCTCTTTTGCGCACACTGCGATCTTGACATCCCCTCGTCGAGCTACTGCCCCATTACCACATCCGATATATTAAACGCAAAATTCGACTATGCCGCGCTCGGACACATCCATAATACAGAGGGGATTAAATGCGACAGAGGTGTCTACTACGGATACTCCGGCTGCCTTGAGGGACGCGATTTCGGCGAATGCGGCTACAAGGGAGCTGTGATATGCGACGCTGTCAAAGAGGATGGCATTTTCCGCGCCGAAGTAAAGGGACTCCGCTTCTCCCGCCGCCGCTATGAACGGCT
>JAFXHW010000117.1 GCA_017533545.1 Clostridia bacterium | reverse complement strand
GGCTTTGTTTCCCAGTATTCCGCATTGGTAAAAAATGATTGCGAAGTTTGCCTTTTCTCCGTGCCCGGCAGAAGCGAGATCTCGGGAAACCATACTGACCACAACCGCGGTAAGGTAATTGCCGCATCAATCAGCCTTGACATCATCGCTGTTGCCGTCAAAAATGATGCAGGCGAGATCAGAGTGAAGTCCGAGGGCTTTCCTGAGGATATCGTTTCGCTTGACGGTGTTGAAAAGGTGAATGAGGCTGAGTTCTATAAGGCATCCGCCATTATCCGCGGAGTTTGTGATGGATTTTTGAAGAACTGCTATGCCGACGGCGGTTTTTATGCCTACACTACCTCCAGCGTTCTCAAGGGTTCTGGACTTTCTTCCTCTGCTGCTTTTGAGGATATGATCGGAAACATTCTCAACCACTTTTATAACGACGGCAAAATCAGCTATGTTGAGATCGCAAAGATCTCTCAGTATGGAGAGAATGTTCACTTCGGCAAACCCTGCGGACTTATGGATCAGATGGCCTGCGCCGCAGGCGGTTTTGTGGCAATCGATTTTTGCGATCCCAAAAATCCCGTTGTTGAAAAGCCTGATTTTGACCTTTCATCCCACGGATATTCTCTTTGCATTGTGAATACAGGCGGAAATCATGCCGATCTTAACGAGGATTACGCTTCCATTCCCGCCGAGATGAAGGCGGTTGCCGCATATTTCGGACATGACGTCCTGCGCGGCATGTCTGTCTCCGACTTAATGGGTAAAATCCCCGAGCTGCGTGAAAAATTCGGCGACCGCGCGATACTGCGTGCTCTTCATTTCATCGCAGAAAACGACCGTGTCAAAAAGGCGACCGAGGCGCTAAAAATCGGGGACACGTCCGCGTTTTTCGACAACGTCAAGGCATCGGGCGAATCGTCCTTTATGTGGCTTCAGAACATCTACACCACCAAAAACGTGCACGAGCAGGGACTGTCGCTGGCACTCGCCGTCATGGGTGAGACCCTTGGCAAATGCAGTGAAAGATCTGCCTATCGCGTACATGGAGGCGGCTTTGCAGGTACTGTTCAGGCATTTGTTCCCCTCGCGTTCGTTCCTGAATTTACTGCGGCCATGGATGCTGTATTCGGTGAGGGAAGCTGCCGCGCACTCAGAGTCCGCGCGGACGGAGCTATTAAAGTTATTTGACAAGGAATGAGTAAAAAATGAGGTATAAAAAGATATCGCCCTTTGAGGAAAAGGCCGAACAGGTCAAGCGACCCAAGTGGGTACGTCTGCTTTACGTTGCTCTGATTTTTCTCGTTTTCGAAGCCGTCTACATGGCCGGTCTTCACTACGAGTGGAAGCCGATAGTGTATATTTATGCGATTGCGGCCACCCTTCTTTTCGTGGCGTATTTTGTGATAAACGCGGGCTTTGAAAATAAGCCCATTCCTCTTGATGCGCTGCCCGAAAGTTGGGACGACGACAAAAAGAAACGCTTTGCCGAAAACGACAAAAAGCGCAAGGAGATTGCCCGAAAGCTGATGTATTTTATAATACCCCTGCTTTTGGTTATCGGCATCGACATCGTATATATGGCATTCATCAACAAATAAACCGGAGACCGTTATATTCGTGGAAATCATTGCAAAAAGCATAGAAAATGACAGATATGAGCTTTACACGCTCTGCTCGGGATCGACGGGCAACAGCGTTTTTGTTAAGCTTGGTTCGAGCGCATTTCTTATCGACGCGGGAATCAGCGCACGCGGGATTTGCCAATCGCTGACGTCGATCGGACACTCGATGGACGAAATCAAATCGATATTTATCACGCACGAGCACAGCGATCATGTAAAGGGAATCGAGCAGCTCACCAAACAATTCCGCACGCCGATCCACTGCATCTCGGCATGCGCGCCATACATAAAATGCAGTGCGGGATGTATGTTCATGCACCCGACGCATCACCGGCTTTCAAACGGCGATGTCGAGATCCGCTCCTTTGCCACCCCGCATGACAGCATGGGCAGCGTCGGATACGTTATCATATCCGATGAGGTCAGGATAGGCATCGCTACTGACCTTGGCGAGATGACCGATGAGATACTCACTGCTCTGTCGTCGTGTGACCATGTTATACTCGAATCCAACCACGACGTTTCGATGCTCGAAAACGGACCCTATCCGCTCTGGCTCCGTCAGCGTGTGCTTTCGCGCTACGGCCACCTTTCAAATGAAGGCTGCGCCGAGACGGCGGTAACCCTTGCCAAAAACGGGGTAAAAAGCATCACGCTC
>JAFXHW010000116.1 GCA_017533545.1 Clostridia bacterium | reverse complement strand
TTTTTGAATGTGAGAGAGGGTTTTTAAGAATTTGGCAAACGGACCCTCCGAAAGCGGATTTTGCGCGTTTTTACGCTCGTGCTCGGCGAACGCCGCAAGCCCCTCGCTCTGATAGATGCGCTCGCTTTCGTCCGAAAAAATAACGGCATCTCCATCAAAAGCAATACGGATCTCGGAAGCGGCACCGTCGGGATCGATCGGGAGATTGTTGTTTTCGCAGATGATGCCTGCCGCAAAACCCGCGTTCACCGCCTCCTCAACATCCTCCTCGTTGGCAGAAAGAAAGAGGTCGGTGCGAAAGGTACCGAGATACGGATAGATGGGCATTCCGCCCACCAAAGCGGCGCGGCTGATGCCAAGCCCATAATGCTCGATGGAATTAAAGATACGGAGGCTGGTATCCGCGCTGTTCTTCGACATGATAATGACCTCGGTCAAATGGCGCCCGTTCTCGTTGAGCTTTTCGAGCGCGCGCACCAAGGGAAACGCAGTCCCCGGACGCAAAATGTCCTTTTCGTGCTCGATCTGATACGCGGCATACGCGTCAAGCCCCTCGCTTTCATAAATGCGGTTCTCCGCCTCCAGGTCAAAAAGCGCCCTGGAAGAGACACCGATGACCAGCTTATCATCCAGCTTCAATGCCATTCGAAAAGCTCCTCCGTTGTTTTTATGTTCTTCTAACTTCAGTATAACAAAAAAGCGGTGCAAAATCAAGGCTTGCACCGCAAAAACAGCATAAAAATCAATCGTCGACATCCGTGAGTCGGGACACAGTCGTTCCAAGCGCCTCGGCAATTTTAAAAAGTGTCTTGAGGGAAGGGCAATAATACATCCCGGGCGCTTCGAGCTGAGATAAATATCCCGCCGAAATATCCACGATTTCGGCAAGCTCCTCTTGTGTCATCCCTGCCAGCTTCCTGTAATAAGCGATCTTCAAACCGATCTTCACAAGATTCATCTTATATTCACTCTCACGCATGGCAAATCTCCCAAAATTATGTAAAGATATAAATAGTCCATATTCGCCTCGAAATCATCAAAATACCCAGGCATTATACAACAAAAAAAGGAGAAAAGCAAGCCTTTTCTCCACAACAACAAAACTATTATAGCATATTTTTCGGCGATTGTAAACCCCCAAAACAGCATTTTGCACAATTTCTGCTATTTTTACAAAATTTCTTTGTTAATTTTATACAGTTTGCCTATTGATTTTTTCGAAAAAAGCGGTTATAATAAGGGTGCAAACAAGAAAGGAAGGTACAGTCCAATGGCAAGTTAAGCAACCACACTCTCTCGAAAGATCGCCCAAAGTCGGTTATGAAAGCAAGATTTTGAACACGGCGGTGTTACGCTGAAAATAGATCGCGAAGCGAGCGAGATCAAAAATCCTCGTGTTTCGGTCCAACGAGAACCCACGAACCCACACGAGTGTCGCTCAGGACGGAGCGAGATCCATTCACATTCCCTCCTTCGCAGTAAAAATTCACGACCATTTACCCACCGGCGTACGTAGCGTGTTTTCGAGAAATGTGTGAAACGGGCATCCCAAAGCAGGAAAGCAACCACTCCGTAAGACGCCATTCCGCGTAGGAACGTAGAAAAAGATGTATCGGAAGATATGCAAGAGATCGCTTTGAGGATAGCAATACGAAAGTGAGGATTAGGAACGATGATAGAGCCTAAGTCAGAGGAACAGAAATAACCCTTGGTTGTTGTAAAGAAAGCAGCCAAGGGTTATTTTATTTTTGTTTATGGCGCTATCAAAGCCTCAAAACGCGATCTTTGCGATGTGGGGACGATGGTCGGACGCGACGATAGCGGGAATATCCGCGGACAAAACGGTCACATCGGGCGAAACGAAAATGTAGTCGATCTTGCAACGTGGCGCGTC
>JAFXHW010000115.1 GCA_017533545.1 Clostridia bacterium | reverse complement strand
GTTTTTGCGAAGCAAAACCTGTTTCATTCAGAAACAGGAAGCGAATTCCCTAAGAACTGAGCGTAAGCGAAGTTCTTTACACACGAAAACATTTGTTATCGCGATTGCGTTTGTCGTAGGGGAGGGGTCCCCCCTCCCGCGATGCCGCACCGCATTTTGTCCTGTACACCAATAAAACGGGCGGGGAAACCCCGCCCCTACAATATGTCTTGCATCAGACAATTCCGTGGGGGAGGCGTTTCGCCTCCCGCGATGCCGCGCGTGTATTGTCCCACACATAAATAAAACGGGAGGGCAAACCCCGCCCCTACAGGACGTATGCGCATCTGCACCCCGTAGGTGATAGGGTATTGATTAAATCATTCCGAAAGGATATAAAAATGACTGCTGTATTTGAGTTCATCGCACAGTATTGGTACATATTCGTCGGCGCATACCTGCTGATAAACATCGCGGCGTATATTGCCTTTGCCGTTGACAAATACCGCTCGAAGCGCGATCTTTGGCGGGTCAAGGAGGCAACACTGCTCATTTTTGCCGCACTCTTCGGAGGTCTTGGCTCATTTTTGGGAATGATTACCTTGCGGCATAAGACAAAGCACCTCAAATTCACTTTAACCGTGCCTGTTCTCATGCTTTTGCAGCTCTTTGCCTGCTTTACTCTTTTCTGGATCACTCTGATCAGCTGAAAAGTGCAAAATTAATTAATTTTGCTATTGACAAGACGAAAAAATTCACATATAATAGGTTATTATAATATTTCAGGCAAAAATGGCCGTAATTTTGCGATTTCTGAAATTGCAAAATTCATAATCGGCCTCATTTTTGCTTTTTGGAGGACAAACAGGTGAACGAGATCAATACACGCTTCAAACAGGGCCACAAGGACTATATAAAGGTGGTTAAATTCGGAGGAAGCTCGCTGGCCGATGCAAATCAGTTCCGCAAGACCGCCGAGATCATCCGCGCTGACGAGAGCAGACGCTACGTCGTACCCTCGGCTCCCGGCAAGAGATTTGACGGTGATACCAAGGTTACCGATATGCTCTATGCCTGCTATGAGTGTGCGCTTGCCGGAGGAAACGTTGAAGAGAAGTTCGAGGATGTAGCCAACCGTTACCGTTCGATCATCGCTGACCTCGGACTCGATCTTTCGCTCGAACGCGAATTCGAGCGCATCAAATCAGCCCTCATTCACCATGCGGGACGCGACTATGCCGCATCTCGCGGAGAATACCTCAACGGAATAATTTTGGCAAACTACCTCGGATACGATTTTATCGATGCCGCAAAGGTAATATATTTCGGCGAAAACAGCGCGTTTGATGCCGAGCGCACAAACCGCGTGCTCCGCAACGTGCTCCGCGAGCATCATCGTGCGGTAATTCCCGGCTTTTACGGCTCGATGCCTAACGATACGATAAAGACCTTCTCGCGCGGCGGCTCCGACATCACCGGATCTATCGTTGCCCGCGCCGCCGAGGCCGATCTTTACGAAAACTGGACCGACGTATCGGGCTTTTTGATGGCCGACCCCCGCGTTATCAAGGATCCCGCTGTCATTAAGACAATTACATATACCGAGCTTCGAGAGCTTTCCTACATGGGTGCTACCGTTTTGCACGAAGAATCGATCTTCCCCGTCCGTTTTGCCGGAATTCCGATAAATGTGCGCAACACAAATGATCCGTCTGCCCCCGGCACCATGATCGTGTCGGCTGCCGACGATATGCCCGAGCATCTTATCACCGGTATCGCGGGTAAGAAGGGATTCTGCGTTATCACCATTGAAAAGGATATGATGAACGCGGAGCTCGGATTCGGACGCCGCGTGCTCGAGATCCTCGAAAAGCATGACATTTCCTTTGAGCATCTTCCCTCGGGTATCGATACGATGAGCGTTGTTATATCGGAAAAATCGCTTGAAGGAAAGCGCGACGCTGTTATCGGAAGCATTTGCGCCGCCGTTGACCCCGAGAGTGTGTTCATCGAGAGCGGACTCGCTCTTCTTGCTGTCGTTGGACGCGGTATGAAGAATGCAAAGGGTACTGCCGCCAAGATATTCAAGGCGATTGCCGAGGCGGATATATCCATTCGCACCATCGACCAGGGCTCGTCCGAGCTTAATATCATCGTCGGAGTAGACGAATCCGATCTTAATCGCGCAGTCGATGCGATCTACAAGGAATTTGTCACCGCTGCGCGGGGCTAAAACGGATACTTGTCATCTCTGAGACAAGCACATACGAAAATCTATGCCGTACATTTATTTGAATGTACGGCATTTTTATTTCACACAAACAGCGGCATCATCTGCCTTCCCGAAAGCGCACTTTCGATAGACGCGTGAAGGGAAGGGATATCGGCGATGAGCGAATATGGCTTTTTTTCGGGATCGTCCTCGGTCATGGGCACAAAATAGCACGATTTCCGTGTGAGCATCTTTGCGATGTTGGCGAGATTCTGCGAAAGGGCATCGTTCGAGCAGAGCGCAATGACGAGGGGGCGATCCTGCCTTAAATGAGCCTTTGCGGCCATGGTGACGGGGGTATCGGTGATGCCGTTCGCGATTTTTGCCAGGGTGTTTCCGGTGCAGGGTGCGATGACGAGCAGGTCGAGCGGCTCTTTCGGGCCGAGCGGCTCGGCATCACGCACGCTTTTTATTGCCGTTCTGCCCGAAATGTACTCTATTCGCGACACTACCCCGACGGCATCACCGAATCGGGTGTCGGTAGTTCGAACGATATCGGAGATGATGGGAACAAGTGTGTTTTTTTCGGCAAGAATCTCAATGGCATCGCAAAACTGCGATATTGTACAGAACGATCCGCAAACACCCCAGCCTATCTTCAGCTTTTCTGTCATGGCTCAACTCCGTTTTCTTTCAGAATAGAAAGAAGGCAGTCGCCCAGCGCTCTTCCCGCGCTGACGGGCGCTACTTTGCCGGGCAGCGAGAGCGCCCAGACTACCCGCATACCAAGCTCCGATGCCGCAGGCATATCTATTCCGCCCGGTCGGCTGGACAGCTCGACTATCAGTGTCCCTTCATCGAAGGCCGAAAGGATCTCACGCGTCAGCACGGGCGCCGGAACGGTATTGAAAACGGCATCGAAATGTCCCGCGGGAATGTCATATATATAATGAGGGAAAAATCCGTTGATCTTCGCCCAGACGAGGTCCTCGCTCTTTCGGGCGGCAACGGTGACTTTGGCGTGGAGCGCGCCGAGAGTCAGGGCAAGCGTTCGGGCCACCCGTCCGCATCCGTATACGATGACGTTCGAGTTGCAAAGGGTGACGGGCAGCTCATTCATCGCGATGGCGACTGCTCCCTCGGCGGTGGGGGCGGTATTCGCTATGCAGAATTCCTCGCGCAAGTAGTAGTCGACAAGTTTTACCCCCGCGCGGCGCGCGTATGCGTCGGCCGCCGAATCCAACCGTCCGCCGCAGACAAGGGTGTTCGGCGTGAGCTGTTCGAACAGTTTTTGAAGCCGGATATCCGAGCTTCCTGATGTAGAGTTTATTCTTATGCCGTCAACGCTGTAGGGAAGGGGGAGAATGCAGGCCACAGCACCGGTGACGGCGTCCTCCATGGCGGCGCATCGGGTGACGTTGTCGGCGTGGCGCCCCTTTGTCATGTCGGCACCGAATACGGCGCTCTCAAATCCCGCCTCCGCAAGAACATCGGCGGCCGAGATCATGCGCGCATCCCCGCCGATGACGGCGATTTTTTTGTTTGTCATGATCACTTTATCTTCCTTTCGTCGGTATTGGTCTCTGTTTACAATGATATTGTATGCGAAAAGACAGAGATGTGTGTTTGACTTTGTGTAATATGTAAAAATCAGAAAACTCTTGAAAAATGCAAAAAATGGTAGTATAATATTATAATGAATAAGTATAAAAATTTGAGTTAAAATAAACAGATATTGTAAGGAGACAAGTTGCAATGGGCAATTTGAAAAGATTTTTTGCGCTGGCATTTGCCGTGCTTATGATTGCGGGAAGCATCCCGACATTTGCGAAAACATTTTCCGATGCCGATGAACTCGCCGACGACGAGGCGGTTGCGATAGGAATGCTTTCCGATCTTTCAATTATTATTGGAAAAGCAGACGGAAGCTTTGGCGGCGAAGATGAAGTAACCAGAGAAGAAATGGCTATACTTGCCGCCCGCGTTCAGACAGGCGAGAGTTTCAAAAACAGCTATGGCGAAAACGTAACTCCTTTTGCCGATGTTGACGCAAACTTTGAAGCAATACTCTACGCCTCCAATATGGGCATAATTACGGGTGATGATAAGGGCAATTTCAACCCCTATGACAATGTCACTTATCAGGATGCGATCGCGATGATCGTCCGCACTCTCGGATATAAGGGAATCGAAATGGATGCCGAGTACCCATATTCTTACATAGTCAAGGCAAGAGAACTCGGTATTACAAAGACTGTTGCTGTGCCGAACACCTCGTTTGTCAAGCGAAAAGACGTTGCACTTCTCCTTTATAATGCTCTTTTTGTCACAAAAGCAGACGGAACTACCGCAGCACGCGATGCATTTGGTATAGATACATATGTCGTAACTGCTGCTAACAGCTACAACCTCACCGGAGTCAAGGCGTATCTTGCGGGCGGAAAGAGAGTTGTTGTTCAGCCGCTGAACGCAGACGGCACTATAAATGATATGTATTATCACCTGCCCGCTGCTGCTTTCAAAGAGCGCGGACTTGTTCCTGTGCTCGGAGCATCGTACAGAATCGCATCGACTGATAACCTCGAAACGGTAAAGGCGATTACTCCCTGTCCAACCCTCAAGCTTTCGCATAACGGTAATCAGTTGTTCCTCTCTGCCAACGGAAACGTCAATATTTCCGACGAGTCCGGCAAGGGTGTCAATTATATTGCGGTCGAGCGCTACACAAAGGTTTACAACACCCAGGGTACACAGTCCGGCAAAAAAGAGATTATCGTTTATAACCAGAAAGGTGTCACTCTGAATGCCGAACGCCCTGATAAAGTAATCATCGCGCGCGAGTGGTTCAAGACCAATCATGATAAGGTGGATCTGCTTCGTGTAGATGAAAAGGGAAATTTGATCGGCAAAAATGGCGAGATCATTGCGTATTATAGATCAAATGACAAAGAGAACCCCTATCAGTCTTACAATGAAGAGACCAAAGAATATACTCCCGTTACAGAGGAATTCATTTGGGAAAACGTATCGCTCATAAACGACAACACCTCCCACCACGATCAGATAAGCTCGCTTCGCACCGATGCATTCGGCAATATACTCGATTCCGAAGGATACATCATCGCATATTATATGCCCGGGCTCGATCATTTCAGTGTCGAGTGGCCCTATTTCGGATACGATGAGGCCACCGACACCTATTATCCCGTTGATGAAAGCTACGTCTGGACAGAAGCGGGTCAGATCCAGGATAACTCCACCCGCTACATAATTTGGACAAAGGATGAGATCGATCCTTCAAACGGACTTCTTGCCGACCCCGATTCGTCGAGGACGCTTTCCAACAAGAACAGCTACTATTCTGCCGTCGCATACGATGACGATTTCGACGGCGACTACGACAGACTGTTCTATTCGTTCGAGAGTGCGCCGGTAAACGGCAAGCGCACGAGCGTTTCGGGACTCGTCACCTCCGTTGACGAGGGCGGCATGACCATAGCAGGTCAAAAATACGGTTATTACTATCCTCAAAACGCAAACGGATTCAGAACGTATATCGGCAAAAATGTCAAGGCGACACTTATCGACGAAAAGGTGTATTCGATAGGCGGCTGCAGCAGCACGTGGATCATCTTCGAGGATTACACCGGAGTTACCCGTAACGGATACGTTACCGCGTATGCCTTCTCGGGCTCAAGCGAGATCAAGCCCATCGCCATTGCTTCCATCGACGGCGCCTTCTTCATGCATGCAAACTACATGCTGCCCACGAGCACGGATGTCAATAATTTCGAAACCTTCTACGACAGACTTCAGACCGGCGAACTTTACACCGCCGTCAAGGACTACTACGGTTACTACCACATCAGCACCGAGGATGCAAAAGGTGAAACTGTTGAGGGCGAATGGGCAAACGAGACAACAATAAAGTTTAAAAACGGCATATCGTCTGAGTTCAATATTCCTTCGGGCTCGAAACAGCGCCTGCAGTCCAAAAAAGAATATATATTCTACGATCCCGACAGCAAGACGTTTATGGCGGGCAAGGGTTTCCCTGCCGATGGATCTACAATTAAATTCGCATCCCTCAAAAGCGTTGCCGAAGACGGAAAAATGACGCTCGTCATTAATGACTGCGTTCACATCAAGGGTGATGTCATATATTTCTCCGATGCCAAGTTCAACGGCACGATCAACAGCGAGGTAAAGAAAGTAACTCAAGAAAACAGCACCGATGTTGTATATCTTTCGGCTAATGCGGCGGAGCAGTACAGCATCGATCAGAAGGCTCCGAACAACGGCGAGACCATCGTCGGCTTCCGCTACGTTTACAGTGAAAAGGCATTCTCTCTCATCAGCGGCGAGTATGTCAGCATCTGCACCGGGGGAATATACAATTACCGTCTTGAAGAGGGATTCTATGTGATCCACAACGGCGTTGTCGACCGCAAGATCGTCGATTTTGCCGAATCGGGTTGCCCTATCGCGTCGGGTACGCTCGAGATTATGGACATCGATAATTTCAGACTCGTCGAGACAGCAGGATCGACCGGCGGCTCGACAGACAAGGTCTATGAGGAGGAGCTCATCAAGTGCCGCCTCTACCCGCTTGGCACAAGCAAAGGCAATCTCGTCTCCGGAGGCTCATGGAGCACGCTGTCCTCCTTCCGTTCGTCGAAGGGAATATCTTCGGGCACTCCCGTCCGCGTATTCTATGCCAAGGCGACAATGACAACAGCATCTCCCCTTATGATCGCCATCACCGATTCGACGGGCGAGGGTCTCGCCCGCTGGAACTTGTGGGGCGGAAACTGATAATACAATTATATATAATATAATGAAACAAATCGGCGCAAAAACGCCGATTTGTTTTTTGTAACACGAAAACCACGCCATACGGGGGATATTTATTATCCCGCGAATGGTACTCCTGCAGAGGGGGGGAAAGACGCAGCCGGGCAAAAAAGCAGTCAAATGTAAGATTTCGAGGGGAAATATTACAAACAGATTACAAAATCTTGCAAAGTATTGCAAATTTTAAAAAAGATGATATTATATAAATTACAGAATAGGTCGCGTGTCTTTTGCCGCGGCTGTGCTGTGAGGGGCTCAGCCCAAGCGGAATACAAAACGATTGTGTTCTGTAAAAATAATTATTTTTTAAAATTTTTAAAAGGAGACTCACCACTATGAGAAATTTGAAGAGATTTCTTGCATTAGCACTTACCATGCTGATGGTAATCGGAAGCTTTTCTCTCTCTGCTAAGTCTTTCGCAGACACTGCTGAAATGACCACAGAGCAGGTAAACGCTCTCGATGTTCTTTCCGATCTCTCTATCTTCATTGGTAAAGAAGACGGCACCTTCGGCGGCGCTGAAGAGATCAACAGAAAAGAAATGGCTATCCTCGCTTCCCGTATCCAGACCGGCGAAAAGTTCGGCGCTAGCTACGGCGAAAACGTAACTCCCTTTGCTGACGTAGTATCTGACTTCGAAGCAATCCTTTACGCTCACAACATGGGCATCGTAATCGGTTACGAAGACGGTACTTTCAGACCCGAAGACAAGGTTATTTATCAGGACGTTCTCACCATGATCGTTCGTACTCTTGGTTACAAGGGCGCTGAAATGGATGCAGGCTACCCCTCCACCTACATCAACAAGGCTAGAGAACTTGGTATCACCAAGGGCATCACTTCCACCGTTATTCCTTCCTGGACTTCCAACGTAGCTCGTCAGGACGTTGCTACCCTCCTTTACAACGCACTCTTCGCTGTTAAGGCTGATGGCAC
>JAFXHW010000114.1 GCA_017533545.1 Clostridia bacterium | reverse complement strand
TACTCCCGAGATCATTCACGAGGCGCTCACCACAACTCACACCGCCCGTGACTATATCATCGACGAGATCATGCTCAAGTGCATCCCCGAGCCCCGCGCTGAGGTTTCGAAGTATGCTCCCAAGATGATCACACTCAAGATCGACCCCGAGAAGATCGGCGACGTTATCGGCTCCAAGGGTAAGGTTATTCAGAAGATCGTTGCCGATACCGGCACAAAGATCGACGTTGAGGATGACGGCACAATCTTCATTGCCGCACTCAATCCCGAAGCAGGAAACCGCGCTAAGGAGATCATCGAGGGTATCGTATTCGAGCCCGAGGTTGGCGCTATCTACGAGGGTACCGTTACCCGTGTTATCGAGATCGGTGCATTCGTTGAATTCGCTCCCGGCAAGGAAGGCCTTGTTCACATCTCCAAGCTCGACTACAAGAGAGTTGAGAAGGTTACCGACGTTTGCAACGTAGGCGACAAGATGACCGTTAAGTTCCTCGGCTTTGACGAAAAGCGCAGAATGAACCTCTCCCGCCGCGATGCAATGCCTCGCCCCGAGGGTATGCCCGAACTTGAGGAGCGTCCCCGCCGCCCCTTCAGACGTCCTCCGGAAAATAAGTAATTAAGTAATTAAAGTGAAGGATCAGCGATCCTTCACTTTTTTTGTCTGTTGATGGCGCAAAAAAGCTCCCTTTAAGGGAGCTTTTGACGGATTATTTATTTTATTCTTATCAAGCTGTCAATGCCCTCGCCGAGCGCGGCGATAAAGGTGTCGATGTCGTCATCGCTTTCCTCGCCCGATAAGCTGACTCGTATAGTGCAGTCGGCTTCTTTGGACTCAAGCCCGAACGATTCGAGCGTACCCGATGCGTGTCCGTGAGATGAACAGGCAGAGCCCGACGATACGTAAATTCCGCGTGCGGAGAGGAAATGGAGCATCGTTTCGCTCTTGATATGGGGCAAAGTGAGGCTCAAAATGTGAGGCGCGGGAGTGTGCGGTACATTTGCTCGGACCGATTCGGGAAGAGCGTCGATTATGCGCTGTCGCATAGAGGCTGCGTTTGCGGCGTTGAAATCCTCTTTAACCGCTTCGCCGAATGCCGCGGCAAGGGGAACGCTTTCGGTGCCCGATCGCCAATTGCCCTCCTGGCCGCCGCCGAGGGTTACGGGAATGATCTTTTTTGCCTTGATCACCTCGTTTGAAATGAGGAGAGCGCCAATACCCTTGGGAGCGTGGAGCTTGTGACCGCTGACGGAAATGAGATCGGCACCGAGCGATTTTGCGCTGAACGGTATCTTCTTGAAGCCCTGAATGGCATCGGTGTGGGTGACGATGTTGGGATTTTTGCGTTTCGACTTCGAAAACGCACTCGCAACGTCGTATATTGCGCCCGTTTCATTGTTGACCAGCATAAGAGAGAGCATTATTGTGTTTTCGTCGATCGCATCGACGATCTCGTCGACGTCGAGCCTGCCTCCCTTGGTTGAAACGCGCACGATCTCAATGCCCTGCTCTTCGAGCCGTTCCATCGGACGCATTGCCGATGCGTGTTGGCTGTTGTCGGTGATTATGCGCTTCTTTATGGGACGGTTTTTCGCGTTTGCTACTCCGAAAATGGCAAGATTGTTTGCTTCCGTTCCGCTTGCGGTGAAAACCAGAGTGTGCTCGCGCGGTTTTGCGCCCAATGCGTTCATCACGTTTGTGCGGGCCTCGCTGAGCAGCCGCTCGGCGTTGAGGCCGAACTCGTGAAGCGATGACGGATTTCCCCAGCATTCGCTTGCGGCGTAAAGCATCTTCTTTGCTGCAGCATCGGATACGCGCGTCGTCGCGCTGTTATCTAAATAAATCATTTTTTGAATTTGAAATTGGAGATTATATCCTCAACATCGGCGATGTGAGTTGCGAAATTGGAGGGAGTTGCGGTGTAGGTGATGATGTAGGCAACTCCGCCGCGGACAGCGACCAACTGCATATACTGAATGGCATCGCCGGTGACGGTGGCGGTGTAGTAATATTTGTTTGCGGCAACTCCGTCGAGAATGGTTGTCGAAGGATTGCCTGCCATCTCGTCTTCGCTCGGAGCGCTTTCGATAACGTTTCCGTCGTCATCAAGTACGGTGGGCTGAACGTAGGTCATGTCCGGGAAGGTGGATTTGAGAAGTGCTTCGTACTCACTCCAATATTCACTTACGGTCATAGTGGAATTGTCGTTTGACAGATTGAATGCAGTAACGGTGACGTTAGAGCGGTCGATGTCGCTGACGTAGGCAGAGATTATACCGGTGGACACGTCAACAGTCCAGCTTGCGGGTACGTAAAGCTTGTAGTCGACGGCGTCGGTGGAGGCAAGCTGCATTCCAACGGGCAGCCAGCTGTCGTCATCGGCCGAGCAGGCAGAAAATGTGAATATTGCGATAATTGCGAGTGCTAAAGTGATAATACGCTTCATATTCATTAACCTTTCTTTTGGTTGTATTCATTTTGAATTTATATCATTATATATTATAATGCATTAAAATGTATAAAGCAAGTACAAAAAAGGAAAAAATGACTGCCTGTT
>JAFXHW010000113.1 GCA_017533545.1 Clostridia bacterium | reverse complement strand
TTCCCGATCTCTCGGTACTCGGATATATCGATCATAATCTCACAGTCAACCTGATCAAAGACGGCATCAACGTGCGCAAGTACCACCCCGAGCTGCCCGTAGAGATCGTTGACATCGTGAAATGCAAGAATCCCCGTTGCATCACGTCGACCGAGCAGGAACTTTCTCACGTATTCAAGCTCACCGACCGCGAAAATCGCGTATATCGCTGCATTTATTGCGAAAGTCGCGCTAAGAATTAAGTCACTTATAAAACGATCAGAACAATGCCTGCGTGTTCCTCCGAACACGCAGGCATTTTATGAATATTGCACAAAAAAGTTTTTGCTAAAGTATAGAAATCGTCAAAAAAATAAAATTTCAAAAATATAAAAAATTTCTCTTGACAAAAAACTTTTCAGGGTATATAATATTCGTGGTTAGCAAAGGCTAACTTGGCAAAAAAAACGGATTTTTCACAGATCGGAGTTAATTATGAACCTTAAAGACGCACCCGAAGGTAAAGAATTTATAGTTAAAGCGCTCCATACCGACGACGAGGAGCTTAACTCTTTTCTCTTCTCTCTGGGCTGCTATGCAGGCGAGCCGATCACGGTGATAAAGCACCGCAAAAGCGGATGCGTAGTGTCTATCAAGGATGGAAGATATAATATTGATGCCGCCCTTGCACAAGCTATCGAGATAGAGTAAAAATAATCCGCGGATTATTTTTTTGGCCTGCGGTTAGCCTCGGCTAACTCAAAGGTAGCTTACATTCTTCCCCGCTCCTTTGGATTCTTATTTTTATTTTACATACAAAACGGAGGAAAATTTATGAGAATTGCACTTGCTGGTAATCCTAACAGCGGCAAGACGACTATGTACAATGCCTTGACCGGCAGAAGTGAAAAAGTCGGAAACTGGGCAGGCGTTACCGTCGACCGTAAGGAACACGCCATCAGGAAAAAGTTTTATAAGGGATCGGAAGAGGTAGTCATCGTCGATCTGCCCGGCGCGTACTCTATGTCGCCCTTTACTTCCGAAGAGAGCATAACCTCGGCTTACGTCAAAAACGAGCGTCCCGACGCGATAATCAACATCGTAGACTCTACAAATCTGAGCCGAAGCCTGTTCTTTACCACTCAGCTCCTTGAACTTGGTATTCCCGTCATCGTCGCACTCAACAAAGACGACGTAAACTCCAAAAAAGGCAATTCGATAAATACCGACGCGCTTGCAAAGCACCTCGGATGCCCCGTTATAGCCACTACCTCCACAAAAGCAAAAGGCCTTGATCAGCTTATAAAGAAGGTTGAGGAGTCGCTTGGCAAGAAGCAGAGCGCCCCCTACAAGCAAGCTGATATCGATATGAACGACAAGGATGCTGTCGAGAGAGAAGACAAGCTCCGCTTTGAGTTTGTAAACTCGATAGTCAAGGCTGTGGAAGAGCGCAAAACTCTTACGAAAAACAGAAACTATCAGGACAACATAGATGCCGTTCTCACAAATAAATGGGTCGGTATTCCGATATTCGCGATCGTTATGTTCGGGGTTTTCTGGATCTCTCAGGTCGGCCCTGCCGTGTGGCTTGCGGACTGGCTGACGGGATTGCTTGAATCGGGTCAGAGTGCGCTTGCAGACGCGATAGCAAGCGACAGCATCTGGGCATCGATACTTATCGACGGAATAATCGGCGGATTTATCGCCTTAGTAGGCTTCTTGCCACTCGTTATGGTAATGTATTTCCTCATAGCCCTGCTTGAAGATTGCTGATATATGGCGCGTGCTACCGTTGTGCTCGACCCCATCTTCAAAAAGGTCGGTCTTTCGGGAAAATCGGTTATCCCATTCGTTATCGGCACGGGATGCGCTATCCCCGGCGTTATGGCATGCCGCACGATACGCGA
>JAFXHW010000112.1 GCA_017533545.1 Clostridia bacterium | reverse complement strand
CGTACAGAAAAGTTCAATGATTACGGAGCGATGGGTGAGTTCTGGCTCGACTATTTCGATTCAATAATCAACGGTGATTACGAGGCCTACAATACCTTTTTCACCGACAGCTATTTTGAAGAAAATGATCCCAAGAGTATTTACACCATGCAAAAGGTGTACGATGTAGAGATCGTTCTTCTCGATAGGGTGGCTTTAAGCGGCTCCGATACTGTAACACAGTACAAATACAAGGTCGGATATAAGATAATGAATAACAACGGTACATTCAGGGACGATTTGCCGTCGGATACCGTTATCCCCCTCATCTTTGAGCTTTTGCCCGACGGCGACAGTTTCAAGATAAACAGTATATCGAAGATTAAATATAAAAAATAAATCAGAAAGGACGAGCGCTATTGATCTATCAAGGCGCGTACGACAGATGTTAAAGACAGCACTTATCATGGGCAGCGACAGTGATATGCCCAAGCTCGAAGCGGCGATCAAGATTTTTGAAAAATTTGATATGCCCTATGAAATGCACGTTATATCGGCGCACAGAACCCCTGATGCCGCCGCAAAATTTGCCGCAAATGCAAAAGACAACGGTTTTGGTGTAATTATTGCAGCTGCGGGCAAGGCAGCTCACCTCGGCGGTGTTCTGGCAGCTTACACCACTTTGCCCGTTATCGGTCTGCCTATCAAGGCATCGGCTCTCGAAGGGCTTGACGCGCTTTTGTCCATCGTTCAGATGCCCGCGGGCGTTCCCGTTGCAACTGTTGCAATCGATGGCTCTGCAAATGCCGCTATCCTCGCTGCTCAGATGATCGCGCTTTCCGACGACACCCTTGCCGCAAAGCTTGCCGCTTACAAAAAGCAGATGGCTGATGAAGTAATAGCCAAGGACGAGGCGCTCAACAAATAAGTAAAGTTTTTTCATTCTTTTTTGAGGAAGGTACAGTAATATCCATGAAAGAAATCCATTCTTCACAAACCTGTTTTATTTCTGATAAGCCGCACGAAGAATGCGGTGTGTTCGGCATATTTGATCCAAACGCCGATCACGATGTAGCACATATTACTTATTCAGCTCTTTATGCATTGCAGCATCGCGGCCAGTCGAGCGCGGGAATTGCAGTCAATAACGACGGCAAGCTCTTTTCTCATCGCGACAGCGGCCTTGCAAACGAAGTGTTCAATGAGATGGTTCTGACATATCTTCAGGGCAGTTACGCTCTCGGACACGTTCGTTACTCCGCCGCGGGCGACGAGGGAAGAGAAAACGCTCAGCCCTTCGTTTGTAAGTATAATAAGGGACAGATCGCGGTGGCGTATAACGGCGCTCTCGAGAACAGCGCGGCCCTCAGAAACGAGCTTGAGGAAAACGGTGCAATGTTCCACTCGAATTCCGATGCCGAGCTTATCGCTTATATCGTAGCACGCGAGAGATTTTCTCACGATACCACCGACCGCGCTCTTGCATCTGCAATGGACAAGATCAACGGCGCTTATTCAATGGTTTTCCTTTGCTCGAACAAGATGATCGCCGTTCGCGATCCCAACGGATTCCGTCCTTTGTGCATTGGCAGACTCGGTGACTGCTGGATCTTTGCTTCCGAATCATGCGCAATCGATGCAGTAGGCGGTAAATTCGTCCGCGATGTAAGGCCCGGCGAGATCGTTGTTGTCAGCAAAGACGGTCTTATTTCTCATACAGATAAGTGCACTAAAAAGACCTCGCTGTGCATATTTGAGCATATTTACTTTGCCCGCCCTGATTCTATAATCGACGGTCAGAGTGTACATTTTTCCCGCGTCGAGGCAGGAAAATGCCTGGCACGACGCCACCCCGTAGATGCTGATATTGTTTTCGGTGTGCCCGACAGCGGACTTGATGCCGCACTCGGTTACAGCCGCGAATCGGGTATCCCTTATGCAATGGGTCTTATGAAGAACAGATATATCGGTCGCACTTTCATTCAGACAAAGCAGAGCGAGAGAGAAGGACTCGTCAAGCTCAAGCTCAATCCCATCAGTGCTGTACTCAAAGATAAGAGAGTTGTTGTTGTTGACGATTCAATCGTCCGCGGAACAACTACTGCAAATCTTGTTCGCATGATCCGCGAAGCGGGTGCAAAAGAGGTGCATGTAAGAATTTCTTCGCCGCCCTTCCTTAATCCCTGCTATTTCGGAACAGATATTTCATCCCGCGATAAGCTTATCGCACGCCGCCTGAATATCGAAGAAATCGGCAAATCTATAGATGCGGATTCTATTGGATATCTCGCAATCGAAGATCTGCATAGCATCGTGCCCAATTCCACAGTCGGTTTCTGCGATGCATGCTTTACCGGCAACTACCCGATAAGAATTGAAGCTGAAGAAAAATTAAAGGAGAATAAATAACATGAAACGTTCGCAAATCAATGCATATCTTCGTCACGCTGAGCAGGTTTTCAGATCAAAAAACTTCCTCCTGCCTCCCTTCGCATATTTTTCTCCCGATGATTGGAAGGATAAGCTCGACGATCCCGAATACAAGGAGATCCGCGAGTGCGCTCTCGGTTGGGATATAACCGATTTCGGTTCCGGAGATTTTGAAAAGATGGGTCTTTTCCTCTTCACTCTCAGAAACGGTAACTATTATAACAACGCCTACGAAAAGCCTTATGCCGAAAAGATCATGCTCGTTGGAGAAGGCCAGATTACACCTTACCACTATCATAAATCCAAACTCGAGGATATCATCAATCGCGGCGGCGGAAACCTTCTTATCTCTGTATACAACAGCGCGCCCGACGGAAAATCTTTCGACACAACACCCGTAACCGTTTGCTCGGACGGACGTCGCTATACCGTTGAGGCAGGCAGCGTTATCAGACTCAGACCCGGCGAAAGTATGACCATGACCCGAGGACTTTTCCATCAGTTCTGGGGAGAAGAAGGATGCGGTGAGGTTATGGTTGGCGAGGTTTCCATGGTAAACGACGATAACGGCGACAACTTCTTCTATAAGCCCGTCGGAAGATTCCCTGAAATCGAGGAAGACGAGGCGCCTATCTACCTTCTCGGTCAGGACTACGCTCTTTAATCCGACATTAACTTACAAGTTAAAGACAACAGACGAAAGGAAAGACTAAAATGTTGTTAAAAGACTTGCAATTTAAACCTTTCAGTATAGATGAACTTAAGCCCACCGGTTGGCTTATGCGTCAGCTTCGATTGCAGGCTGACGGCCTTAGCGGAAATCTTCAAAAGATTTGGCCCGACATCCGTGACAGTGCCTGGATAGGCGGAAAGTGCGACGGTTGGGAAAGAGTTCCTTACTGGCTCGACGGCTTTATTCCTCTTGCATACATACTCGAGGACGAGGCACTCATTGCCGATGCAGATCGTTACGTCAATGGCATAATCGAGCGTATTGCGCCTGATGGATGGGTCTGCCCCTGTCCCGAAGATCAGCGGGGCACCTACGATATGTGGGCGTACTTGCTTATCTGCAAGGTATTTACAGTATATGCCGACTGCAACAAAGCGGCCGAAAGCAAGATACAGACCATTCTTGAACGTGCGCTTTACGTTCTTGACAAGCATCTCGATCAGCACCCGCTGTTCGATTGGGGAAAAGCTCGTTGGTTTGAAGGACTTATACCCGTATATTGGCTTTACGAGCGCAATCACGACGATGCCATGCTTGAGCTTGCCGTTAAACTGCGTACGCAGGGAAGTAACTGGGAGCAGATAATGGACAGCGAAGCTGTTCGCAAAATCAGCCCTGAATGGGGATTTGATACACATATAGTAAATCTGAACATGATGCTCAAAGCAGGTGCGCTCGTTTCGAGAATCGACGGAAACGATCCCGATGCCTTTGCTTTGTCCGCCATTGAAACTCTCGATAAATATCACGGTATGCCTACCGGTGCATTTGCAGGTGATGAATGTCTTGCCGGTACCGATCCCGTTCAGGGAACTGAACTTTGCGGTATTGTTGAAGCAATGTATTCATACGAAACAATGCTCGCTATCTCGGGTAATCCTTATTGGGCTGACCGCCTTGAGAGGCTTGCTTTCAACGCGCTTCCCGCGACTGTTTCCGCAGACATGTGGACTCATCAGTACGATCAGATGACAAATCAGATCGAGTGTGCTCCTTTTGCAGAGGGCAAAAAGCCTTTCAAGACAAACACCCCCGATGCGCACACATTCGGACTTGAGCCTAACTTCGGCTGCTGCACCGCCAATTTTAATCAGGGCTGGCCAAAGCTTGCAATGTCTACCTTTATGCGTTATGATAAGGGCATAGTATCTACCGTACTTGCTCCTTCAAGCGTGAGTACGAAGATTGGCAATGCAAACGTAAATGTTACCCTTGAAACCGATTACCCCTTTACGAATAAGCTCGTATACCGCATAAAAACCGATTCTCCCATTAGCTTTACGCTGAAAATACGTATCCCCTCCTTCGTAGACGGTGTTACTATCGACGGCAAGGACACATTTGAGAACATCAAATGGATGTCCATGGGAAGTGTTTGGAATGGTGAGCATACAATAACTATCGATCTTAACGTAAAGACCAAGCTCCGCGCACGTCCCAACGACATGGTGTGTGTCGAGCGCGGACCGCTCCTCTTCGCACTTGCTATTGAGGAGGAATGGGAGAAGATCGAAAGTGAACGCAACGGCGAAAAGATCGTTTATCCCTATTGCGATTACTATGTACATCCCAAATCCGAGTGGAATTATGCTTTAACGAGTGATACATTCAAGATCAAGCGCAATAAGTTCGATATCCCATTTACGGCTGAAAATCCGCCCGTCGAGCTCAGCGGCGAGGGCGTGCTTATCGATTGGCCCGAAGAGGACGGCAAATGTGCTGTTGTGCCCAACAGCCGCGAGCCGCAAAGCGAGGTAAAAAAGATCAGATTCATTCCATACGGATGTGCAAGGCTCCGCATTACCGAACTGCCTTATATCAAGTAAACAAAAAATCCAATGGCAGATGCCATTGGATTTTTTTATTTTGCTTCGATACTTTATAAGAACTGTCTGTCGTATTTTTTCTCCGCATTTTCCACCTTTTCGACTTTGCTTCTTGTAAAGACGGCAACTGCCGCAATCAGCAGGTAAATTGCCGCAATTACAATGCAGGGAATAAAGGCATCCGAATAGTTGACATAATTGTGTGCCAGAACGAAGAAGCATATAATTATCGCGGCCATAGTGCCGATAAAGTGGAGTGCAATTCTGAAAAACAGAGAGAATTTTGCACGAAGAACAAACTCCAAAAGCGTCATGACTGCGGCAAAAACAATGAAATAACACTGGTTTATGAAATGGGGGGCGCCCGACGCAACCTCGATTGAGTAGGTCAGAATTTCAGTGAGGAAGATCGACAGCGAAAAGTACATGACGAAGGGGAAAATTATCTTTTTTACGGTAAACTCATTTGTGATCTTTTTTATCAATGCATAAAGACCCACAAATATGAAATAAACCAAGCTGAGAGGTATAAGACTGAAAAGAGCTCCGATGATATTTTCGGTTTTTCCCGTAAAAGCAACAAGAATAAGTATAAAAAGCGCCAGCGTTCCGATCCAATGAATCAGAAAAGCCAATGCGCGGCTCAATGCCTTTACATAGAAAAGCTGATTGAGCAGAGCAAGCCCAATAGAATAGAGGAAAAGCCAGACGATTATTTCGACCAAAAATGCTTCATTTGAACGTAAGGCGATATATACGCCTGCCGTTGAAAGGAAGATTATAAGCGAAAAGTACAAAAAGCAGGGGTAAACGAAGCGATAGAGTACCGCAGAAAGCGGATTTTTTACGGTTTGCTTCTCTTGCATTTAGACGGTACTCCTCTTACTTGCTCAAGTGCTTGAAGCTGATCTCAAATTTGTTTACGATGCTCGAGCGGGGTTCTATGTATTTCATGGAGCCGTTGGCGATAGCATCGTCGATGCCGTCGATAGAGGAGGACGCAGGCTCAAGACCCATAACGTAGTCGCCTTGGCCAAACATTCTCCACTGAAGAGCACGGTCGAGAATGGGGGAATCGAATTTTATGCGCATCGATGTGTCGATGGCAGGATTGTCGATACCGAGCACCTTTTCAGAAAGGAAATGGTACCAGCACATCTCTTCAAATCCTGCTGTGGGAGCGTGTACAACCGACCAATCGGGCTCGGTAGCGGCGTGCTCGTTACGCGGAACTGACTTGATTGCGGGAATATAGGGCTTTGCGCTTTCGGAAACAAGCGGATACCCCATGTTGAAATGATAGAGCATGGAGATGCGCTCGCGATTAAAGCCGAGATTTGTAACGGTGTCGGTAAAGCGGATAACGTCGCTGCCTTTTTCACAGTAGATCTCACGCTTTAACTGAAGCTTTGTGCCGAAAAGACGAGCTTCACGCATTATGCCCGAAATCTTCACTGAACAGCCATCGTCAGCAAGCTCAACACATACGTTTTCGGCAGGGGTGTTGGAGATGCGGCCGTGAAGTCCGTGGTCAGCGTCGGGGCTGCCGATATTCTGAAGTCCGCAGGTGCAAAGGAAGCCGCCGCCAAAGGAATTGAGCCATCCGATGTTCTGGTCGTCGTAATAAGCGGGATCAACCACTCCGGTAGGGGAGAGGAAGGATAAATTGTGTCCGCAGTAGCGAACGGTAAAGAGATCGAGGGCGCGGTCAGCAATAAGAGTAAAGCTGAGATCGCCGCCGTTCCAGACGTCGATAGCGCGCACTCCGTCGGCCTTTCCGCCAACAAGACGGTATTGTTTTACGTCAAAAAGCTGAGAGGTATTTCCAACGTGGAGCTGTTCCATTTTTAATTCTCCTT
>JAFXHW010000111.1 GCA_017533545.1 Clostridia bacterium | reverse complement strand
TACTTATCACCGGCGGAACGGGATCGTTCGGGAACGCCGTTTTGAACCGATTCCTTAACACCGACATAGGCGAGATCCGCATCTTTTCCCGCGACGAAAAGAAGCAGGACGATATGCGCCACGAATTTCAGACAAAAATGCCGGAGGCGGCAGATAAAATATCATTCTACATAGGCGACGTGCGCGATATGCAGTCGGTCAAAAATGCCATGCACGGCGTCGACTACATATTCCATGCGGCGGCGCTGAAACAGGTGCCTTCGTGCGAGTTTTTCCCCATCGAGGCTGTTAAAACCAACGTGCTCGGCACCGAGAACGTGCTGACGGCCGCAATCGAGGCGGGAGTGAAAAACGTCGTCTGCCTTTCCACCGATAAGGCGGCATACCCCGTCAATGCCATGGGTACGTCCAAGGCTATGATGGAAAAGGTCATAGTGGCAAAATCGCGCACTACCACTGAAACGAAGATCTGCTGCACCCGTTACGGCAACGTCATGTGCTCGCGCGGATCGGTCATCCCGCTCTGGATTGATCAGATCAAAAGCGGCAAGAGCATCACCGTTACCGATCCTGGCATGACCAGATTCATCATGTCGCTTGACGAGGCTGTCGATTTGGTGCTTTTCGCATTCGAGCATGGCGAAAACGGAGATATTCTGGTTCAAAAGGCGCCTGCCTGCACCATTCAGACTCAGGCAGAGGCGGTATGCGAACTGTTCGGAGGCGACAAGAATGACATAAAGGTCATTGGTATCCGCCACGGCGAGAAGGTGTACGAAACTCTGCTCACAAATGAGGAGTGCGCGCACGCTATTGACATGGGCAATTTCTACCGCGTACCCTGCGACAAGCGTGGGCTCAACTACGATAAGTACATCAGCAAGGGCGACACCGGGCGCAACAAGCTGACCGAATTCAACTCCAACAATACCAGACTTTTGACTGTCGAGGAAACAAAGGCGAAGCTTGCAGCTCTCGAATACATTCAAAACGAGCTTGCATCGGTGAAAAAGTGATGATGAATATCCTTGTGACCGGATCTGCCGGATTTGTGGGAAAAAATCTCGTCGCCGCGCTTTGCAATATCCGCGACGGCAAGGACAGAACGCGGGGATCGCTCGAGATCGGCGAGATATTCGAATACGATCTCAACACATAGCCCGATCTGCTCGATGCATACTGTAAAAAGGCTGATTTCGTTTTCCATCTTGCAGGGGTAAACCGTCCCGAAAAGGCGGAAGAGTTTATGATCGGCAACCGCGATTTTACCGCCGTCTTGCTTGATAACCTCAAAAAGCATAATAACACCTGCCCTGTCATGATCTCGTCGTCCGTTCAGGCGAGCTGCATTGGCCGATACGACAGCGACTACGGCCGAAGCAAAAAGGCGGGCGAGGAAGTTGCCATCGCTTACGGAGAGGAGACTGGCGCGAAAGTTCTCGTTTACCGATTCACCAATCTTTTCGGCAAGTGGTGCCGCCCGAACTATAACTCGGTGGTGGCCACCTTTTGCCACAACGTGGCAAACGATCTGCCCATCACGGTAAACGACGTCAATACCGAGCTTGAGCTCACCTACATCGACGATCTCGTAGATGAGATGATCGCCGCGCTTTCAGGAAACGAGCATCGAAGCGATACCGACGCGCGGTACTGCGTTGTACCGATAACGCATCGCGTTACGCTCGGAAAGATCGCCGAGCTGCTGGAATATTTTAAAAGACAGCCCAAAACGCTCATCATGCCCGCAATCCCGAACGGATCCTTTGAAAAGAAGCTGTACAGCACCTATCTTAGCTATCTGCCCAAAGAGAAGATCGCTTTTTCTCTTGATATGAAAGAGGACGAGAGAGGGAGCTTTACCGAGATTCTTAAAACGCTCGACTGCGGCCAGTTTTCGGTGAACATCTCGAAGCCGGGTGTGACAAAGGGTCAGCATTGGCATAACAGCAAGTGGGAGCTTTTTATTGTCGTCAGCGGCAAGGGACTTATTCAGCAGAGAAGGATCGGCTCCGACGAGGTGATCTCAATCGAGGTCAGCGGCGACAAGATCGAGGCGGTGCATATGCTGCCCGGATATACACACAATATCATCAATCTGTCGGACAGCGAAAACCTCGTTACGCTGATGTGGGCAAACGAGCAGTTTGATAAGGATCACCCCGACACTTTTTTTGAAACAGTATGATAAAGATGAATACCGCCGCGAAAAAGCGCGGCGGTATTCGCCATTGTTGCATCAAAATAGACAATAAAAGTGGTCATTATATGTATAATATGTCTATTGATTTTTCGCCGCCTGAATGGTATAATAGTCAAGTCAATAGAAAATAGGGGTATAGTTCAGTTGGTAGAACACCAGTCTCCAAAACTGGGTGTCGTGGGTTCGAGTCCTACTGCCCCTGCCATCAAAGGGCAATGAAAAAGATATT
>JAFXHW010000110.1 GCA_017533545.1 Clostridia bacterium | reverse complement strand
TCTTTATAAACGTGCCGAATTCGAGCTTTGTAAAGAGGGAATAAAGCTCGTCTTTTACAAAACCCTCATATGCCGTATCATAACCGTCAAGCGGTACGGCGGTATTTATCTTTGCCAGAAAGCGCGAATTGTATGCGCTATCTTTGCCCTCTGCCAGCTTTCGCTTGGCTGACGGACCGCACTCGGCACTTTCAAGATTTTCATAAAGAGCATCGAGTGTGCCAAACTGTGAAATCAGCTTGAAAGCCGTTTTTTCGCCGATTCCCGCAACACCGGGAATATTGTCCGATGAATCGCCCATAAGCGCCTTTACGTCGACGTATTGCTCGGGCATGACGCCGTATTTGTCAAAAAACTGCTGACGGGAGAAAAGCAAAGTGTCGGCATTGGTGCAGAGCAGAACGCTCGTTTTGTCGTTGATAAGCTGAAGCGAGTCGCGGTCTCCCGTTAAAATATACGTATGGGTGTCGTCATCTGCAGCTGCTGCAAGAGAACCCAGAATGTCGTCGGCCTCGTATCCTTCGATCTCGATGACCTCAAAGCCGAGCAGCCGTGCACACTCGTGAGCATACGGGAGCTGCATTGCGAGCTCGTCGGGCATCTTGTGTCTGCCCGCCTTGTATTCGGCATATGCCTTGTGACGGAAGGTGGGAGCGGGCAGGTCAAAGGCGACCGCCGCATAATCGGGTTTTATCGAGTCAAGCTGACCGAGCAGAATATTTACGAATCCGTATAGCGCATTTGTGAAAAGACCGTCCTTTGTGCTGAGCGGTCGGATTCCGTAAAATGCGCGGTTAAGCACGCTGTTTCCGTCGATGACGAGTGATTTTTTCATAATCAAGCTATCCTCAAATTCGCTGTAATTTCTGATTCTATCTGAGCTTTTCGTATTCCGATACGGCAAGTCGGTCGCAACGCTCGTTGTAGTCGTGACCGTTGTGACCTTTGACCCAGACATAGTTCATTTTGTGAAAGGCGGTCAAATTCAAAAGCTTTTCCCAAAGATCGGGATTAAGTGCCGGCTTTTTATCGCCCTTGATCCAGCCGTTTTTCCGCCACGATTCCGCCCAGCCCTTGGTAAGTCCGTTGAGCACATAGGTTGAATCGGAATAGAGGGTGACCTCGCATCTCTCTTTTAATGCAGAAAGCCCCTCGATAACGGCGGTGAGCTCCATGCGGTTGTTTGTAGTCTCCTTTTCGCCGCCCGAGATCTCTTTTTCCCTCTCTCCGTAAACGAGGATGCATGCCCAGCCTCCCGCGCCGGGATTGCCCGAGCATGCGCCGTCGGTATATATATTTACCTGTTTTAGGGGCTTGTTTTCGTTGTTTGCGGTTATTTTTTGCTCAAACATGGGCAATACTCCTTGTAATTTCGGGCCGTATGTGTTATAATCAATAAAAATAAAATATGTGAGGCATCATACAATGTCGCTTAAAATAAACATTCGCGGAGTGTATTTCAACTCCGTTGATATGGACGAGGCTGTCAGCGAATGTACCCGTTTTATCGATAAAGGCAAAACGCACGTTATCCATACTCCGAATTCGGAGATCGTCCAGCTTTGCATTGAAAAAAATGAATATTACCCGCTTATCAACTCGGCCGATCTTATTATTCCCGATGGTGCGGGTGTGATTTTTGCATCGAAGATTTTAAAACGTCCCTTAAAAAAGGGCAAGGTCGCCGGAATAGAACTTTGCGAGCGTCTTATCGCACTCAGTGCCGAGCGCGGATACGGCGTGTATTTTCTCGGATCAAAGCCGGGAATAGCCGAAAAGGCCGCCGAAAAGATGAAGGAAAAATATCCCGCACTTATAGTGTCGGGCTGTCACGACGGCTATTTTTCAAAGGTCGATACCCTCGAAAAGGCCGAAAAGCACAAAAACGGCGAGATAATAGAAGAAGACGCCGCCGTCATCAAAGAGATAAATGACAGCGGCGCAAAAATCCTTCTTTGCTGCCTTGGCGTGCCGAAGCAGGAGATCTGGATGAATGCCCACCGCGATGAGCTCAACGTCGACATCGTCGGCGGATTCGGCGGAAGCTTTGACGTTTTCGCCGGAGCGGTCAAGCGTGCGCCAAAGATATTCATAAAGCTGGGGCTCGAGTGGTTCTACCGCCTCATAAAAGAGCCCAGCCGCATCGGACGCATGATGTCCCTTCCCAGATTCGTTTTTGGCACCCTGTTTTCAAAAGATAAATAAAGCGGCTGTATTAACCGTTTTCACTTGCGCCTTTGTCCGATTTTTCGGCAGGGGCGCTTGTTTTTTTGTTCGAGCGTCTGCGTCTTCTTTTGCGGTTGTTCGAGGATTTTTTCGTTTGAGCGTCCTCAGCCTTTTTGGTGTCTGCCTGTTTGGTCTCGACTTCAGCTTTTACAGGAGTTTCAGCTTTTACAGAAACTTCTGCCTGCTTTCTTTCGCCGCCCTTCTTTTTTTCACTGTTCTGCTTAGCATTGCTTTTTTCGGGGACTTTTTGATTCTTTGGCTGAGCGTTTTTGCTCTTTTTGGGTTCGTCCTTCTTTTGCGGCTTTTGTACGCTGTTTTTTGAATTGTTTATGCTCTGCTTGTCGTTTTCCTTTTCGGCGGGAGTGTATATTCCCTCGCGAATGGCAAGGTCCCAGTTGACCTTGATCACCTTGACGGTGTGATGCGCGTCGACCTTTTCCTCCGACTGGACGATATAATCGCGCTCAACGAGGTAGCGCATGGCGTTCATAACGTCGTCGCGGTTGGCGCTGTAATATGCCGAAACGGCATCGACCGTGCCTCGGAAGGTGGGATACATTTTGCGCTCGCCGCGATTATTTTCGGCAAGATATTTGAGATTGCCGAAGATCATATCGTAATATTTTTGGTTTTCGTCCATTATCTTTTCGGCAGCGGGAATCTCGACACACCAGGTTGCGGTGTTGCGAAGCTGACTTGACAGCGCACCGCGGACACCGTATATGCCCACAGTCTTGCTGCAGCGATTGCGCAAAAAGCTTGTAACCGAACTGAAATGACCGTCGCCCGAGAAAATGATAAATGCCTTGATTTCCTTTTCGGAAAGGGCCTTTTGATAAATATGGTCGAGCATTATAAAATCGGTGAAATCCTTTGTGACAAAGGCAGACGCATTCTGCGTTTCAATGATTGAGCTTGTGATCTCGCGGATCTTCGGGATCTCGGCACGAAGTGACTGATTCGAAAAATCGGCGAAGACGTAAACGTCACGAACGTCGTAGGTCTTTGATACCTCGGCAAACCATGCCTTCATGTCCGGACGGGTATGATAAAAACGGTCAAGTGAAATATACCAGTGCTCAAAATCAATAAATGCCACGGCTTTAGGCTTTTGCATTATTGACGAGTTGGAAAATAATTTTGAAAAAAGTGAAATGGTCCATCATCCTCCTTTCTTTAAAATTTCATAAAAACGTTCGCGGATATAAATCGGGTGCCTTTTGAATAAAATACCGCTATTTTATATTATACATTACGCCTGCGTAATAATCAATAGCGAATTTGAAAATAATAAAGAGCGATACGGGCATTTTTTCACTCATAAAAGCGGAAATAACTTCAAAAATGTGCCAAAAAGAAGATTTTTTGAAAATTGTACACATTTGATGCTATAAATCCGGTTGTATTCAACATAATTTGGTGGTATAATCGTATTATCACAAGGAAAGACAAGAATCACTGTATGACAAACGAATTTATTGCCCGCATTGAGGATACAATAGAAAAATACCGTATGCTTGACGGCGTGTCCTCGCTGCTCATAGGATATTCGGGAGGTGCCGATTCGACAGCTCTCCTTTTCGCCATGCGCGATATTGCCCTATGCCGCGGTATAAATATTTTTTGCGCTCACGTCGATCACATGATCCGCGGCGATGATGCTCTGCACGATTATGAACACTGCCGAATGATTTGTGAACGTCTTGGCGTTGCCTTTTTCGGCACTCATATCGATATTCCCGCTATTGCAAAAGAGCGAGGGGAGGGAATAGAGGAGTGTGCGAGAAAGGAGAGATACGCTTACTTTGATTCTCTTTGTGCCGAACACCGAATCGACAGAATCGCTGTCGCGCATAACAGCGGCGATAATTTCGAAACGGTTCTCTTCAATCTTACACGCGGAAGCTCGATACGCGGCCTTTGCGGAATACCTCCAGTTCGTGAAAATATCATCCGCCCGCTTATCGAATGCTCGCGCAGAGAGATCGAGGACTACTGTACCGCAATAGGTGAAAAATTCGTTACCGACAATACTAATTCCGATACGGCTTACAGCCGCAACTACATCCGCCACGAGATTGTACCCCGTCTTTTGGCTTTAAACCCGTCGGCCGAGAAGAATGTCAGCCGGATGTGCTGTACTCTTCGGCGTGATGCCGATTTTATTGATAAGATCGCTCAAGATGCCGATATAGAAGATGACGCGCTCACAATCCGCCGCATCATAAACGAGTACAAGATCGTATCAGGCGGGAAAATGCTTGAAAGCGTTCATATCGAGAACGCTTTAAAGCTGGTCAAAAAAGGAACTTTGCATTCGTCGCTGTCTTTGCCCGACAGACTTTGCCTTCGTATCACTCGTGAAGGATTCGATTTTGTACCTGATGTAATAGAAAAGAGCGTCGTTGAGCCTGATGAGCCTATTGTGATCGCGGGCGAAGGAATATACAACCTTTGCCGCGGCGGAAGGGTGATTTTGACAAAAGAAGATATAAATATTTACAAATTATCAATACACAAGGGTTTCAATTCTGTTAAAATTAAAGGTACTGTTGTTTGCCGATACCGCCGTGAAGGCGATACAATAGTGTGCGGCGGACACAGAAAAAGCGTTAAAAAATTGCTTACCGAGAGAAAAATTTCACCCGACGACAGGTACTCGCTGCCATTTTTCTGCGACGATGACGGAATATTTTTCATTCCCGGCGTTGCCTTGCGAGACGGAGCTGCGGGAAGCGATTTCTTCATAGCTTTTGAAAAATAAACAATAATATCAGCTGAGGGACAAAATATGAAATCACCCGATATTGAAAAGATTTTAATAGACGAGCAGGAGATCGATGCGATAGTACGCAAGATCGCTTCCGATATCGACCGCGACTACGGCGAGGGAGGCAAATACCATGACGGCAGCAGAAAAACAAAGCTTTTGCTGCTTTGCATACTCAAGGGCTCGGTCGTATTCATGGGCGAGCTTATGAAGAGAATATCCCTTCCGGTCGAGATCGATTTTATGAAGGTGTCCTCCTACAAGGACGGCTCGGTCTCAACGGGAACGGTCAATATAATTCTTGACCTCCACCGCAAGGATATCGCCGATCTCGATATACTTATCATCGAAGACATCGTCGACAGCGGAAATACCTTGTCCTACCTTTGCGAGTATCTCAGACTCAAGGGCGCACACTCGGTCCGCACCTGCACGCTGCTCGATAAGCCCGAGCGCCGCGAGGTTGAATTCACTCCCGACTACTGCGGTCAGATCATACCCGACGAATTTGTCGTCGGCTATGGTCTTGATTATGCCGAGCGCTATCGCGCATTGCCCTACGTCGGCATTCTCAGTCCGAGCGTTTACATGAAAAACTGACAGCTGCCTTTTGCGGATTTCCATACAGCGTTCCCCAAGGAGAAATGATGAAGAATAAGAACAATTTCAAATCAATAATTTTCTATGTCGTGCTCATCGGCATTATCGTTGTGGCCACGGCAAGTATATTCAATACCATGCAGCGGGATGAGCTCGTTTACAGTGATATCGTAACGATGTTCAAATCGGGCGAGGTAAAGAGCTTTGAGATCGATGAGGGCAACAATCTCGTCTTCACGACGAGAAGCGGTGTCACCCATACCTACCGCCTGCTTGATATCTCGATCTTTTACGGCGACTTAAACGATACTATCCAGCAGCAGCTTGCGAACGGCACTATCGAAAGATATAACTATGCCGAGCCTACCAATATCCCGTGGTGGGTATCGCGTTTGCCTTATGTGCTTGTACTGCTCGTTTGCGGCGGACTTTTCATTTTCTTT
>JAFXHW010000109.1 GCA_017533545.1 Clostridia bacterium | reverse complement strand
GCATGCTTACTCCATTCGGCAACCCGCAAAATCTCTATCTTTACTCGCATTTCAACATTCCCACCTCCGATTTTATGCGCGCGATGTTGCTGCCCTTTGCCGTTGCTGTTGCGCTTATCACCGTATGCTGTCTGTTTTTGCCGCGCGAGAAGGTGGCTATCCTTTCGCCTGCGAACAAATCTCTCCCAAAGGCGCGCACCGCCGAATATATCATTCTTTTCGCGCTCTCGATAGCGCTCGTTTTCCGCGTAATCCCCTACGCCGTCGGCACAGCGATGATTCTTGCCGCCTTGCTGTTTTTGGATAAAAAGGCTATCGCCGACGTTGACTGGGGTCTGCTCGGCACCTTTGCGGCATTTTTCGTTTTCTCGGGCAACATGGCAAGAATCCCCGCGGTTGCAAATCTGATGTCGGGTCTGCTCGAAAAGAACACCCTTCTTTTCTCGTCGTTGTCCTGCCAGTTTATATCTAACGTACCCAGCGCAATTTTGCTTTCCGAGTTTACCGAAAACTGGCGTTCGCTGCTCGTCGGAGTCAATATAGGAGGTGCGGGAACGCTTATCGCATCGCTCGCAAGCCTTATCACCTTCCGCGAATATACTTCGCATAGCGACGGCGGAGCGAAAAAATACATCGTTCTCTTTTCCGCCTTCAATTTCGGCTTTTTGGCATTGCTGCTTGCAGTCTGTTCGGCGGCGGGATACTGAAATTAACAAATGATTTCCAATAATAATATTGACTGAAAAACATTTTCGCGATAAAATAATAAATTAGGATAAAAAACATTAAAATATATTTAAGGACGGACAAAATGAACAGGATAACCGTATTTGCCCCCGCGAAGATCAACCTCTTTTTAGAGGTGCACGGCATCATGGACAACGGCTACCACAATATTGAAAGCATAATGCAGACGGTCAGCTTCGGCGACACCATCGACATTGAAAAGCTGCCCACCATGGTTGGCCAGCAGACTCCCACGATCGAGCTTTATTGCTCGGACGACCGCCTTCCCTGCGATGAAAGCAATATAGTTTACAAGGCTGCAAGCGTATTTTTCGCAGAGACCGGCATTGTAAGCGGCGTTTCGATCCGCATAACAAAGCTTATTCCCATTTCCGCAGGTCTCGCAGGCGGAAGTACCAATGCCGCCGCAACCATCATTGCGCTCAACAAGCTTTTCGGCACAGGCTTTACCGTTGACGAAATGTGCAATCTTTGCGCACATATCGGTGCCGACGTTTCCTTCTGCCTTAAGCGCGGTACCTGCCTTGCTTCAGGCGTTGGCGAAAAGCTCACCCGTATCGATGATATGCCCGATTGCGACATCGTTATCGGTATCGGAAACGGACGAGTTTCCACCCGTTGGGCGTACCACAGAATCGACGATATGCCCGACCGCGAGATAAGAGATATCCATACCATCACCGATGCGATCAAGGCACAGGATTTAAAGGCGATCGCCGCAAATCTTTACAATACATTTGAAAACGTATCTCCCCACGAATCGGAGATCAAGGAGATCCTCAACGAAAACGGCGCTCTCGCATCGTCGATGAGCGGTTCCGGTTCGGCTGTATACGGCATCTTTGATGATCCCGCAAAGGCCAAGACCGCCTACGGACACCTTCTTTCCGCCGGATTCCGCGCATTTTTGTGCAAGCCTATCGGTAAACGCGATGCGGGATTCCGTGAGATGCACAACTGAGACTGCTAAAAACACAGTAAAAAAAGTCTGTCGTATGACAGACTTTTTTATTTTACTTTTTAAGCGCCGCTTTTACTGCGATAACGGCGAGAACTGCCATGACGGCAAAATATACGAGATATTGCATCAGCGACCTCCGAAAAATTTATCTTTAAGCTTGTAACCTACCTTGAAAACGTCGCCCGCTCCCATCGTGACAATGATGTCCCCCTCGGTCATGATGTTTTTGACGTATTCCGCGATTTCGCCAAAATCGCCGATGTAGATGCTGTTTTCCACCTTCGCGGCAAGGTCTGCCGACGTTACGCCTGCCTCGCCGGTGTCATGCTCGAGATTTTCGTAAATGTCGGTGAAAATGACCTTGTCGGCAGCACCGAAGCTGACGGTGAAATCGTCGAAAAGCTCGGCTGTGCGCGATACAGAATGGGGCTGATATATGCAGATGAGTCGGCGTCCGAGAGGCTTTAAGGCGTTGAGCGATGCCACAATCTCGGCAGGATGATGGGCATAGTCGTCGAACAGCTTGATGCCCTCTTTTTCGGCGATAAACTCGATTCGGCGCTTGAT
>JAFXHW010000108.1 GCA_017533545.1 Clostridia bacterium | reverse complement strand
CATCGAATATGACGGTATCGGCTTTATCCCTTTGGAAGAACTTGCGAAAAAGGAAACGGCGTGACCGAAGTCACGCCGTCCCTTGAAAACAGTCGTTTTCAAGCATTTTTCAAAATAACTGTTTTACGAAGCCCCGCCTAAACGCGGCTGCTTTCTTTTTATCCATACCTGACTTACATCAGCTTGAGATAGAGTTCATTGATCTCGGCAACGCTGGTTTCTCTCGGGTTGCCGGGGCGGCATGCATCATCATATGCCGACTGTGCAAGGAAGTCGATATCCTCGGGCTTGACGATTTCCTTCAGGTCTGCGGGGATGCCAACGTCGGCAGACAACTGCTTGACCGCGTCAACGGCGGCACGTCTTGCCTCTTCAAGGGTCATCGCGTCGGTGCCTGCAACGCCCATTGCGCGTGCGATGTCTCTGTACTTCTCACCGGTAGCCGGTGCGTTGTATTCCATAACAGTCGGCAGAATGATTGCGTTTGCAACACCGTGCGGCGTGTCATAGAGTGCGCCAAGCGGATGAGCCATCGAGTGAACGATACCCAGACCGACGTTGGAGAAGCCCATGCCGGCGATGTACTGACCGAGTGCCATGCCTTCTCTGCCCTCGGCAGTGTTGGCAACTGCGCCGCGCAGATGCTTTGCGATGATCTCGATCGCCTTGATGTGGAACATATCGCTCATTTCCCATGCGCCGGCGGTGATGTAGCCCTCGATTGCGTGGGTCAGCGCGTCCATACCGGTAGCAGCTGTCAGGCCCTTGGGCATGGTTGCCATCATGTCGGGGTCGACAACAGCGACAACGGGGATATCGTGAACGTCTACGCAAACCATCTTGCGGTTCTTCTCCGCATCGGTGATGACGTAGTTGATGGTAACCTCAGCAGCGGTACCGGCGGTCGTGGGAACCGCGATGATCGGGGTGCACTTGTTCTTGGTGGGCGCTACGCCCTCGAGCGAACGAACGTCTGCGAACTCGGGATTTTCGATGATGATACCGATGGCCTTCGCGGTGTCCATCGACGAACCGCCGCCGATCGCAACGATGCAGTCCGCACCGCTTGCCTTGAATGCAGCAACGCCTGCCTGAACGTTCTCAATGGTGGGATTGGGCTTGATCTCGCTGAAAATCTCGTAAGAGATCGCAGCGTTATCCAGAATATCGGTAACCTTCTTGGTTACGCCGAATTTAATCAGATCCGGGTCAGAGCAAACGAAAGCTTTCTTGAAGCCTCTTGCTTTGATTTCGGTTGCAATCTCTGCGATTGCGCCCTTGCCGTGATAGCTTGTTTCGTTAAGTACAAATCTCATCGCCATAATATTGAATCTCCTTCTGCATATTCAAGGCTTCTGCCTCTTTTTTATTTTACATGATTCTCTGCATATAGTCAAGGGGAATCTGATATTTTTTTGTCACACATTTTTTGCGGACAATCCTCCCGGTTGTTTATCCATCCTTTCGCGGAATAAGCGTGATGATGCCGTCCGTCGACTCGATCGCAATATTTCCCTCGCGGAGCACGGTTGCCGCCCCCTCAACGTCCAGTCGATAGCGATAACCTTTGTATGCAAATGCCAAGCCTTCACCGTCAAGCGTCACGTCCGCGCTGCCGCCTTCCCGATACCACAGAAGCCGGTCGGCGGCAATTTCAATCCGATCCGTATAAAATGTTACAGCCCTCTCAGCAAACTCGACACGCAGAACCTCGTCCGCAACCTTATTCACCGTAAACGGCACCGCTTCGGCATCTATCGCCAGACCGCACTGTTTTCGATTCTCCGCACCGCCCGTTCGGCTATCGACAATCGGCAAATTTTCATATATCGCGTCAAAGGTCGTGCAGGTCTCATCGAGATAGCGATCTTTCACGCGATCATCAAACAAAAACAGGCTCCGCAAAAAGATTTTGTCTTCATATCTGAACAGATTTGCGGTATAATTTCTGCAATCATAATACACCGACTGTATATCTTCGCTATCAAAATTATTCAAGGCAACCACCGAGGTCGCAGGCGTTGTCTGGGAATAGAGACGTCGAAAGAGATCCCCCGTATCCCCCATTTTTTTAAATTCAACATCTCCGCGCTCCATGAGCATCCCGATCTGCATGCGCATACAGCGGAGCACACGTTCCTTTTGCTGGATAAAGCTGTTCTCCTGGCCGATCTGTGCATAGGCAAATCCAAGCGACTCCTCACCGAAGTAAGAATCAAACATCCACCGAACGGCATCTTCCCGATTCCCCATCTCGCAGCAGGGCTCCAGGGTGAAGGCTTGATGCCCGATCGCCCTGAACTCGTCGGAACTGTATTTATGGTTGTCGTAATTATGAATCGGGCAGGGACCGAGCAGACGGAAAACGGGGATATCGGTCTGCATTTCCCTGCTCTGAGCAGGGGTAAAAATGTTGTTCACCGAGGGGTAATATGCCTGATTGAAGTATCCGCCGAGCAGCGTGTATGCATCGGTATTCGCCTGATCGCGGCAGATGGCCACCGCAGAAATGTGATAATGCGCCGCCAGGTAGTTGAGGGTGTGCGTATCGATCAGCCAGCTCGCCACCGTCTTGGGATACGTGCCGAAAACAGCCCTGAATTTCCGCATCGCTTCATCGATCAGCATCTCGCGTTGGTGAGGCGTATAGGCCATCGAAAAGCCCGGAATGATATGCCAGTCCCATTTCCAGCCCCGCTCGCTTCGGTACGGCAAACCGCAGGCAGTCGTCAGCGGCTCAACAATCTCGTACCAAAGACCGAGTTCGGTCCGATCGGTCGACTCACGCTTGAAGAGCACCACGAAATCCTCGTCGCACACGGCATCGTACTGCAGCAGAAAAGTGTTGTCGATCCGGTATTCGTTCAGCAGCCGAAGCTGTTCTGCGGTAAACGCCAGCATTCTCTCGGTGGAGTTTTCCTCCCGTTCATCGATACGACGGACAAAATTCATCACGTTGACAATCTTCATACTGCACCTCCATGATCGATTCATCTTCATTCTATCAAACGCAAACCGACACGTCAAGTAAGAAAAAACCGTATTCGATTAACCAAATACGCACTATTCCGGTCGAACATGCAAAAACGAGGCCCCGGCTAATACCGGGTCCTCGTTTTTATCATTCGATTAAGTTAAAAGGCGAAAGAATTGATTCACTTTCGCACATCGTTGTACATTTTTTCATAGAGCTCGAGCAATTTCAACAGAGTCAGTTCCCTTGTTTTGAAAACGTCGCACACCTCCGAAATCTGCTCATCGTGCTCACCCTCTTCACCAAGAGCGGACAGTGCATCCCCCAACCGATGCAGCGACGTCTGGCTGTTCTCGGTCAGCTGCTTTTGCAGTATGGTAAGCTGTACGAATATTTCTTTTGCGGTTAACTTGCTGTCTTCCATTTCATTTTCCTCCAAACTTTTATCCGGAGGGCACGCAAGGCATATTTTATTTTCGCCGACGAAGCGAGCCCTGCCGTTCTTCACAAGACCTTTCGCCCGTTTGGGGTAGGTCGCCTCATATTCATTTCCCTGCTCATCAACAACAATTACGTTTTTTTCGATGGGTGTCGCCCCCTTGTCTTGATGTTCTTTTGGCGGATGTCGTTTTTTGTAATGGGTACCGTCCCCGATCCGTAAGTCTATTTTAATATAAAAGTATAGAACTGTCAAGCCAAGAAATACAAAAAGCCCGACGCGACTGCGTCAGGCTTTTATGGGTTCATAGTACAAAAATGCAACTCATCAATAAATACACCTTATAAAATCTTCAATTCCATAAACAGTCGATTGCACCGTATGGGCGTCCTTGCCAAGAATTTCATCACTGAGATAATCCGCCTCAATTCCGAAAGCAAGTAATTTTTTCAAATATTTAGCCGCATCCTCGACACGCTTAAACGACTTTTCCATAACCGCGGGATAGGTTAAGGGATAGGTTGGCATATTCATTTGAAACGCTTCCGATGCTTTCACTCTTATATGTGCAAACAGCTCCTCATTGTCACGAAAAACCGCCTCATTGCGCGATATTTCATGCTTCGTAACAACTGTAACTATTCCGGGAATCGCCCGCGATGCCTGCGCACATGCAATATCACCGCCCACGAAAAGACACGAGGGCACGCCGTACGATGCAGCAATATAAGCGTCCATATCGACCTCTCCTATATAACTGCCGTTCAATTTATAGTATTGGTTCGTTTTACTGTTCATAGTGTGAGCTAAAACACCGCCGAGAGTTCCCTCCATCGCGTGGTATCCAATGTAGCAAACACAATCATATTCTCCGGCAAAATACATACGGCTCTTCAAGGGGTCACAAACCAAAATCTTTACACGAGGATCGAGATCAGCGGCATCTATATTGCCTCCGCCGCCGTGATTATCCCATAAATCAACACAGTCTGCGCCAAGGTCAAAAAAAGCCTCTGCTACGGCATTAATTTCAAGCGCCGCCTGATGCTTGGCAACCGCCCATTGCTCGCATCCTTTCGTCAAACCTGAATATGGCTCACCGACTACATTATTTACGCCTTCCAAATCACAAGCAATCAAAATTCTTTTTTTCATACCCGAAATCCCCTATCACACATATTTAATACATTGTACCACAAAAGTTCTATAAATTCAATACGTTATCATAAAGTCGCAGGTTCAAGTCCAACAGATCAGTGAAAAGGTGTAATGATGAAATGGGATTGTTTTTTACCCATAAAAACACGAAAAGCCCTTGTAAAACAAGGACTTTGGTGTTAGGGTGCAAAATTGTTGCACCAATATGGAGCGGATTACGGGGCTCGAACCCGCCACCTCGACCTTGGCAAGGTCGCGCTCTACCAAATGAGCTAAATCCGCATAAATTTGGGAGAGGGAATGTTCCCTCTCCCATGGAGGCGCCACCCGGAATCGGACCGGGGAATAAAGGTTTTGCAGACCTCTGCCTTACCGCTTGGCTATGGCGCCGTGTTTGGAACGTGAATATTATACCACGGCATACCTTTTTTGTCAATGCTTTTCGGAAAAATATTTGGGTAAATTTTCGCGGCAAAAGGACATAAAATAACAGGTCGGCCGATCATCGGCCGACCTGCTCGATTAGCTGAACATTGCTTCGATATCGGATACGGCATATCCCGCAGGGATCGTCGCAATCACAAATGCCATGCACTGATCAACCTTGCGTACGTAGTATACCTGCGTAATGGTTGAGTCGTACACCGTGGTAACACAAACGGCTTTGGTAAATTCATTTTTGCCGAGAGTGATCTTCTCATACTCGTCGGGGAAATCCACAGTATAGCCGGTAACGTTCTGCAACTGCTGCTTCATCGCTTCAAAATACTGGTCTTCGGTAATGTTGGACAAAGGAAGGCTCTCGTATCCCACGATAATATTCGTACTTGTAAGCGTATCGGTGACCATCATATCATAGATCGTTCCGGATTTTTCGAGAGCTTCCTTGAAGCTGTTATCCAAAAAAGTTTCTATGCTGAAATTCAATGTAGCCGCAATTTCCTCATCGGTGGAATACACCCAGGTTTCGGGCTTTTCAAAAGAGAATCCGAGATAATCGGTGGTATAAACATTACCCGCAATCGTGCCTCTGGTAAGCTTGGCCTCTTGCTGTGCGCCGTCGGTGCCCTTGTCAACCGACGTATCGTTATTGCAGGCCAACAGGGAAACTGCCATTAGGATCGCAAGAATAAGCGCTGTGATTTTTTTCATTTTGTCGTTCTCCTTTCGCGTGCTGCATTGACTGTATTCTGCCATAATGGGACATCAATATTGTACCATTATGGCGGAGTATTGTCAAGAAGATGATTATACAAGATTGGAGGAAATCCGAAAATCCCCAGTGCGAGTTTTAGGAAAAAGCGAAACGTGAAAAAGCAAAAAATCCTGAATGCTTTCGCATTCAGGATTTCTGGAGCGGATTACGGGGCTCGAACCCGCCACCTCGACCTTG
>JAFXHW010000107.1 GCA_017533545.1 Clostridia bacterium | reverse complement strand
TTCGTACGTGTTAAAATAAAAGAAACGCTCGATTACGACGTGATCGGCGAAGCTCTTTGATTTTGGAGGCAAGAAAGATGAAAATGAATTTACCGAATAAGCTGACTATCTTACGAATGATCCTTTTGCCCTTCGTAATGGCATCAATAATCTTCCCGATTTTTTCCGGCGATATAATTTGGCGTCTTGTTGCCGCCGCTCTTTTCGGAATTACCGCCCTTACCGATATGCTTGACGGAAAGATTGCCCGCAAGTATAATCTCGTAACCGATTTTGGAAAATTCCTCGACCCGCTTGCCGACAAAATGCTCGTTATCGGCACGATGATCGCCATCATGATCCGCTTTGGCAGCAACGGCATTTTCCTTTGCGTCTTCGGCTGGGCGCTCTTTATCGTAACTATGCGCGAACTTGCCGTAACCTCGCTTCGCATGATCGCCGCCTCCAAGGCAGGCAAGGTCATCGCCGCCGCATGGCTTGGAAAAATCAAGACAGTCACACAGATGGTGTGCATGCTCACCGTCCTGCTCGAGGGCGTTATCTGCGCGATCTTCACTATCGACACTCACATGATACTCAGCTACGTCACCACCGCAGTAATGCTCGTTATGACGCTTTGGTCAGGCCTTGACTATTTCTTTAAGTATCTCCCCCTTCTCAAAGAGGAATAAGAAAAAAAGCGTGAAAATCTCTGTTTTATCGATATGACGGTTTTCGCGCTTTCATTTTAGCATTGATTTCAGAATTGATTTTGAGGTGTAAAAATGCATATTCTTGATATAATCGAAGCCAAGCGCGACGGCAAGGCATTAACCGAGGAACAGATCTCCTTTTTTGTTGAGGGCGTTGCTAACCGCTCTTTTCCCGACTATCAGATTTCGGCCTTTCTCATGGCCGCCTTCATTCGCGGACTTAACGAGGAGGAAAGCGCATATCTTACCAAAAAGATGGCCGAAACCGGAGACACAGTTGACCTCGGCTTTGCCGGCGGCAAAGTAGCCGACAAGCATTCATCGGGCGGAGTGGGCGACAAAACGACCCTTGCGGTTGCTCCTATGGTCGCCGCCGCCGGACTGAAGGTTGCAAAAATGTCCGGACGCGGACTCGGCTTTACCGGCGGTACACTCGACAAGCTCGAATCGATCCCCGGCTTTTCGGTCAATATCACCGCTGACGAATTCAAAAAATACGTTGCGCGTGACGGAATTTCGGTAATAGGACAGACCACCACCGTCGCACCTGTCGATAAGGTGCTCTACAAGCTACGCGACGTCACCGGCACCGTCCCCTCCATTCCCCTCATCGCCGCCAGCATCATGAGCAAAAAGCTGGCAGTAAATTCGGACGCTGTCGTTCTCGACGTAAAGACGGGAAGCGGCGCATTCATGAAAACGACCGAGGAATCGATCACCCTCGCCGAAAAGATGGTGCAGATCGGCCTTTCAAACGGACGTACCACCGTCGCCGCAGTAACCGACATGAGCAACCCGCTCGGACGCGCGGTCGGCAATTCGCTCGAGGTCATCGAAGCCATCGATACCCTTCGCGGCAACGGACCCGACGATTTTACCGAACTTTGCTTGACCATTGCCACCCTCATGCTCACCTCGAGCGGCCTTTACCCCGACGAAGAATCGGCACGCGCAAAGCTTAACGAGGTCATCGCCGACGGCTCGGCTCTCGGCAAGCTCCGCCAGATGGTTAAGAATCAGGGCGGCGACGTCAGATACATCGACGATCCCGACCTTTTCGAGAAGGCATCGATCGTTGAAAGCTTTGTCGCCGAGCGCGACGGATACATCAGCGCGATCGAAACCGAGGCTGTCGGACGCGCATCGACCGCACTCGGCGCAGGACGGTACACCGCCGAGGACGTCATCGATTTTGCCGCAGGCATAACCGTTGAAAAGAAGGTGGGCGATTACGTCAAGAAAGGCGACGTCCTGCTTCACCTTTACACCAACCGCCTCGAAAGCCTCGCCGAGGCCAAGGAGATCTTAGCCGACGCCTACACAATAAGCGATAAGGAATGCAAACGTGCACCTATCGTGCATAAGATCATAAGAGGATAAAAAAACGACCGCCTTGGCGTACCTGCGATAAAGCAGGTACGCCAACAGTTTTATCTTGACGACCTTTGGTTTTCATGA
>JAFXHW010000106.1 GCA_017533545.1 Clostridia bacterium | reverse complement strand
AGGGAGCTGGCGCCGAAGGCGACTGAGGGAGAGTGCGTGACAATGAAGTTAGGTGGTACTGAAAGCTCCGCAGGCTCCTTCCACCACTTCGTGGTCCCCCTCCCTCCCGGAGGGAGGCTATAGAGTGTTCTCGGCATTATTGCTAGTTTCGCATTTGTTTTACAAATGCTTTGGGCTATGCCCATGCCCCTGTTTCAAATTCTCCGCTAAGAACATTACACATTGTGCGGTGCATTTTTTGTATCCACTCAAAAATTCTTTTCGAGCATATCGAAGCTGTCGCTGAGGAAGCTTTCGAGCTCGTCGGCAGTGAGCTGACGGTGGCTGAGCAGGGCAAGGCGGTAAATCTGCTTTGCCGTACGCTCGCTTTGCTCGCTCGAGGCGTTATCGCCTATCTTGCGGATAAGAGAGCTCGACGAGTTGAGAATGAGGGTGGATTCAAGAGGCATCTTGAACGATCCGTCGTCTTCGCCTCCGCTCATGCGGTACATCTTCATCATGTCCTCAAAACGTCTCGACTGCTCGGATACGGTGAGAACTGCGGGCACCTTTTCATCCTTGAGGCTCTCGAACTTGACTTCGAGCTTTTCTTCGCCCGACACCTTTTTGAACAGCTCGGCCAAATCGTCGTTTGAGTACTCCTCGCCGTCGCCCTTGAGCGAATCGGCAATCGACGAGTCAACGCGGGCGAACTTGATATTTTTGTCCGTTTCAACAAGGTTGATAAACTGAGTTTCGATGAGCTTATCAAAGATGACCACGTTGATGCCCTGCTTTTTAAGCATGGCGATATACTGAGCCTGGCTAAGCTTGTCGGTCGAATAGTAAATGATTCCCTCGTTGGTCTCCTTGGCGCTTTCAAGGTATTCGTCAACCGTCTTGTAGCTGCCGTCGGAGAGGGGAAGGAGAATGGAATTCTTCACGCGATCGTAGAACTTTCTGTCGCGCATGGCCGAATATTCAACGAAGATCTTGATATCCTGCCACATCTTTTCGTAGCCTTCGCGGTCAGTGTTAAAAAGACCGTTGAGCTTGTCGCAGATCTTCTTTACGATATGCGACGAGATCTTCGAAACGTAGCCGTTGTTCTGCAGGTAGGAGCGGGATACGTTAAGAGGAAGCTCGGGGCAATCGAGCACGCCCTTGAGCATGAGCATGTATTCGGGAATGACCTCTTTGATGTTGTCGGCAACGAATACCTGATTGTAGTATAGCTTTACCTGACCTTCAAAGCTGTCGTATTCGGCGTTGAGGCGGGGGAAATAGAGTATTCCCTTAAAATTGAGGGGGTATTCCGCGTTGATGTGGATATGGAAAAGGGGCTCGCGGTAATCGTGGAATACCTTGGTGTAAAACGATTTGTATTCCTCGTCGGTGCATTCGCTCGGCTGCTTGAGCCAGAGGGGGGCGGTGTCGTTTATCGGCTTCGGAGTATCGTCATGCTCGCCTTCCTTGCATTCGTCGCAGTCGCAGCCGTCGTGGTGATGCTCCTCTTCCTTGCCGACAATGTCGAGGTATATCTCGACGGGCATAAAGGAGCAGTAGCGCTCGAGAATGGAGCGGATCTTGCCCTCTTCGAGGTATTCCTCCTCGCCCTCGGTTATGTGCATTACGACGTCGGTACCGCGCTCGGTGCGATCTCCGTCGAATATCTCGTAATCGCCTGCGTCGGTGCATACCCATTTGATGCTGTCGGAGCCGTCAAACGATTTTGTGATGAGGTCAACGGTGTCGCTGACCATAAAGGAGGAGTAAAATCCGAGACCGAAATGTCCGATGATGCCGTTCGAGGCGCTGTCCCCCTCGCCCTCGTACTTGTTGATAAAATCGAGCGCGCCCGAAAGAGCCATCTGGCAGATGTATTTGCGGACTTCCTCGCCATTCATACCGATACCGTTGTCCGATACGGTGAGCGTCTTTTCGTCCTTGTCCACCTTAACGGTGATCTTGTAATTTTCGCCTTCGCTCTCGATCTGACCGAGAGAAACGAGTCGGCGGTGCTTTGTGATAGCATCGCAGGCGTTAGATACGATCTCGCGCAAAAAGATTTCCTTTTCGGAATAGAGCCATTTTTTGATTACGGGGAATATATGCTCGGTTTCGACCGATATACCGCCCTTTTCTTTGATTTGATCACTCATGATAGTCTTTTCCTTTATGTGTTGGTTGATTATATTTGTGCTATTATTATAAAGCAAAAGTGCAAAATATTCAATGCAGAATTTGTATTTAATTTACTAATGAATGATTAAGAAAAGAAAAAAAGAGGTCGAAAAACGCACTTTTTGCGCGCCTTTCGACCTTTTTGACCGTTATTTTGCCTTTTTCTTTTTTATGCGTTTTATTATCAGCGATGCCGCAATAACGGCGGCTCCCAAAACGGCGGTGTTTATGACAACGATGAGCATTGTATGCTCGGGAGATCCAACAAACTCGTGACGGATCATATTTTCAACTGCATAGCTTTCGGCGTATTCATTTTTGCTCACGTCAAGTATGAGTGATTCCGATTTGCTGAAGGCATGGTGACCGATCTCATTTACCGATGCGGGAATTTTGAGCGTTCGGAGCATGGTGCAGCCCTCAAAGCAGAAATCGTCGATCTTTTCGAGGGTGTCGGGCAGCTTGATGCTTCTCAGCAGTCTGCAGTCGCGGAAGGTGCTCATACCCAGTATTTTAAGACCCTTGGGCAGAGTGACTTTCATCAGATTGTCGCATCCCTCAAAGGCGCTTTGTCCGATCTCGACAACCGTGTCTGCAATGATGGCCTTCGTCACATTTTCGTTTTGAGAAAAGGTATATTTTGCAATGTACATAACAGTGTAATGATCGCCGTCGTACATCTCTACCGTTTCGGGTATCCTAATGGTGGGCATATCGTCGTTGTATCCGATAACGATGAGCGTCTGTTTTCCGTTTTCGTCGCAGAGCGGGATTGTCTTTTCCTCGTCGGCAAAGGCAAACTCAACCTTAACTCCCCCGTTCGTTTCAACAAAGGCAAAACAGGGCAGAGTGAGGGCGAACAAAAGAAGGATCGATATTATGATTGGTGCGATGCGTTTCATATATTCCTCCGAAGATCACCAGATAAAGGGAATAAGGCGGTATTTTACTTTTTCTTTGTATTCCGTGTACCCTTCAAGCTCCTTTTGCAAAAAGGCCTCCTCATGCTTTATGCGCTTTGCGATAATGAAGGGATAGGCTAAAAATACGATAAATGACCATAGCGAGCCGAGCACTATGGGCATTGACAGAAAGAGGAGCAGAGTGGCGCTGTACATCGGGTGACGAACGACGGAATACAGTCCGGTGTCCACAACCCTTTGCCCCTCTTTGACCTCGATCGTACGGCTGAGATAGGTGTTTTCGCGGAGCACCTCGGCGTAAAGAAGGTAGGCGGTCAAGAAGAGAGCAGCCGCGGCGAGGGATGCCCATTTCGGCAATACGTACCAGCCGAAGCGGTATCCGAGTCCGGCAAGGATAAAGCCGACGAGGAACATAAGTCCGCTCAGCTTTATGACAGTGCTCTGCTCCTTTTGCTTTTCCTTTGCATCAAGGCGGCTTTGAAGCAGGGCGGGGTTTTTCACCATCATCACGATGCCTGCAAAAAACATGGGGATAAAGAGTATGCCCATAAGGACCAGTCCGCCGAAATAGTCAAGGGTGCCTGCGGGCAAAAATATCAAAAGTCCGACGAGAAGGACTCCAAAGATGAATTTTATGATCGATGCGAAAAACAGCTTTAACGTCATGCCGCGTTCCTTTCGGGACAGATAAATCGTTTGTGTCTTTATTATACCACGCTTTGATGCATTTGTCTTTACTGCAAAAGGAAAATTTACAAATTGGCGTATCTTTGTCCTGCTTGGCTCAATGCGTGCAAAACACGCTCAAAACCTTGACAAAAGGTACATTTTGTAGTACAATTAAATTTGATTATTCATCTGAATTTATACATAAAAAGAACAGCTCATTTTCAACGAAAGGTTTCATTACGTTATGGCTCTTACATTGCCCAAGGGATATACTCCCAAGCTTTCTATATACGATACTCAGACGGCCATCGGCCTTATCAAGCGCGATTTTCAGGACCGCCTTTCAACCGCGCTCAACTTAAAGCGTGTCACCGCCCCTCTTTTTGTCGATCCCGCAACAGGTCTTAACGATAATTTGAGCGGTGTTGAGCGTCCCGTTAATTTCGAGCTCGGACACAGCGGCAAATATGCCGAGGTAGTCCAGTCGCTTGCAAAGTGGAAGCGCATGGCTCTCGGAAACTACGGCTTTAAGCCCGGTGAGGGTCTTTATGCCGACATGAACGCTATCCGCCGCGACGAGAACCCCGATAATATCCACTCGATCTACACCGACCAGTGGGACTGGGAGAGAGTCATTCGTCCCGAGGACCGTACTGTTGATTATCTTCGCGCTACCGTGCGCTCCATCGTCCGCGCCATTGCCGCCACAAACGAATACGTAAGAAATAACTACCCCGTTTTGGGAATCGATGTCGAGGATAACGTCTTCTTCGTCACCTCGCAGGAGCTTGAGGATATGTATCCCGATCTTACTCCCAAGCAGCGCGAGATTGCCGTCACCCGCGAACACGGAACGGTATTCATTATGCAGATAGGCAAAAAGCTCAGATCTGGCAAAGTGCATGACGGACGTGCTCCCGACTACGACGATTGGGAACTCAACGGCGACATTCTCGTCTGGGACGAGCTTTTGGGTATCGCTCTTGAGCTTTCCTCTATGGGTATAAGAGTTGACAGCGAATCTCTCGATCGCCAGCTCACGCTCGCCGGATGCGACGACCGCCGCTCACTTACCTTCCATCAAAAGCTTCTTGCAGGCGAGCTTCCTCTCACTATCGGAGGAGGTATCGGTCAGTCCCGCCTTTGCATGTTCATGCTCGAAAAGGCACACATCGGCGAAGTCCAGGCGTCGGTTTGGGATGAGGAGACCATAATCGGCTGCCATAAGGCAGGTATTCCCCTTCTTTAATAGCCATTTTTACATATTTTGATAAAATCTCCTGCAGATAAAAGGAAAGGATAACATCAATGTCCGACATTTCAGCAATATTCGGCACTCTTGTATTCGACGACCGCGTCATGCGCGAGCGTTTATCGCCCGAGGCGTACAACTCGCTCCACCGCACGTCATCCGGCCGTTCGCCCAAGCTGATAATAGATAATAAGGCACTGGCAGACGAAATTGCCGATGCAATGAAGCAGTGGGCCGTTGAAAACGGCGCAACGCACTATACACATTGGTTTCAGCCGCTCAACGGAGTAACCGCCGAAAAGCATAACAGCTTCGTTATGCCCGACGGACATGGCGGCGCGCTCATCTCCTTTTCGGGTAAGGAGCTTATAAAGGGCGAATCGGACGCATCGTCCTTCCCATCGGGCGGACTCCGCTCTACCTTTGAAGCGCGCGGATATACCGCGTGGGATCCCACGTCCTACGCCTTTATAAAGGACAGAACGCTCTGTATTCCTACGGTATTTTTCTCGTACGGAGGCGAGGCGCTTGATAAAAAAACACCTCTCATGCGCTCCTCTCAGGCGCTTAACAGAGAAGCAATTCGAGTGCTCCGACTTCTCGGCGATGACAAAACCAGCCGCATTGTAGTAAATGCGGGCGCCGAGCAGGAATATTTCCTTATCGACCGCAAGCTTTACGACCGCCGATGCGATCTTATATTCACCGGCCGCACCCTTCTCGGCGCCCGTCCGCCCAAGGGTCAGGAGCTTGACGACCATTACTACGGCGCAATCAAGCCGAGAGTGCAGGCATTTATGAGCGAGCTTAACGAAGAGCTCTGGAAGCTTGGTATCTGTGCCAAGACCGAGCACAACGAGGCCGCGCCATCGCAGCATGAGCTTGCACCCATATTTTCAACTGTAAACACCGCAACAGACCAGAATCAGCTTATCATGGAGATAATGAAGCGCGTTGCCATTCGCCATGGGTTTGTCTGCGTGCTTCACGAAAAGCCCTTTGAGGGAGTCAACGGCTCGGGTAAACACAATAACTGGTCGATAGGTACCGATCTTGGCTATAACCTGCTTGAGGCCGGTGAAACTCCTGCCGACAACATGAAGTTCATGCTCTTTTTGTGTGCCGTTATCCGCGCGGTAGATGACTATCAGGATCTGCTCCGCATATCGGTCGCAACTGCAGGTAACGATTGCCGTCTCGGCTCATCGGAAGCGCCTCCCGCGATCATCTCGATATACGTCGGCGATGAGCTCAACGGTGCGCTCGAAGCTATCCTTAACGGAGAAAAAGCAGTGGCTCACACCGAAAAGAAGCTTGAAACGCACGTTCACGTGCTTCCCAAGCTTCCGCTCGATTCTACCGACCGCAACCGCACATCTCCTTTCGCCTTCACCGGTAACAAATTCGAATTCCGTATGCCCGGCTCGTCGGCATCGATCGCCGATCCCAATACCGTGCTCAACACTATCGTTGCCGAATCGCTCCGCGTGTTTGCCGATCGCCTTGAGGGCACAGCTGATATCGACAGAGAGCTGTCGAATATAATTTTCGAAACGGTGCGCGATCACGGCAGGATCATATTCAACGGCAACAACTACACCGACGAATGGGTCAAAGAGGCAGCCCGCCGCGGACTTTTGAACCTCGCCACCACTGCCGACGCAGTCCCCCGCCTCACCGATGAAAAGAACATCGCACTCTTTGAACGCCATTCGGTATTTACCGAATCGGAGCTTCGCTCCAGATGCGAGATCCTGCTTGAAGAATACCGCAAAAAGGTAGATATTGAAGCGCTCACCATGGCCGATATGATAGGCCGTGAGCTTCTCCCCGCCGCATATTCCTATATCGGTGAGCTCGGAGTAAGCCAGAGAGGACTTCGTGAGATGAATATCTCGGTCAGCACAGTCCAAAACAGCGCAAATAAGATCGCCGAGATATGCGAAGAGACACAAAATGAGCTTTCAAAGCTAATCGCCATTTCCTCGGCAGATCACGGAAGAGATGCACTTGAAGCGGCAAACTATGTCAAAGACATCATGCT
>JAFXHW010000105.1 GCA_017533545.1 Clostridia bacterium | reverse complement strand
TTTGTCCGCACGATCACGTATTCAACATCAACTCCACATCATTTTTCGACCGCGAGCTCATTACTCTGCAATGCCCCGTTTGCCCGATCGATATATGCTTTATCGGCAAAAAAGAGGCGGTACTTGAAGATATGCGCCGCTCCGACAAAGATCTTCTGAATCTGCTTGCCGCGAACGGACTTGACGATTTTGAGAGCTTCGAAAAGATGCGCTCAAGCGACACCTCGGGAAAGGGCGGATTTTTCGACAACGGAACTACCCTTTACGATATGGCAAACTTCATGCTTTCCGAGCTTGCCGCAGAGGGCAAAGTCGAATGCCACTGCGGAGGCAGCGAGGACAGCTACGGCTTTGAGCTGCTCGGCGACGAAGAGGATTCGGTAAGATTTTTCTGCCGCGACTGCTCGTCATCTGCCGTTTATCCCGCATCCGAGCTGTTTTACAGCGACGGATCGTTCAGAACCGAAAAGATCTACCTTCTGTAACTTACCCGAAAGGATTAAAAAATGGACGTTTCAAAACAGATCGTGTCCCTTTGGCAGAAATGCTTTTCTGACAGTCCCAAGACCATACGCGATTTTTACAACTCGTTTGACTGCGAGGGAAATATAATCATAGCTCACGAAAAGAACGGCGAGATCAAAATATCGCGCGGCTTTTCGGAGGCAAAAAAGATCGTGGGAATCGTCAACCGCGTTCCCGTGAAATTTCATTTCGGAAATACCGTCACCGACGGCGCCTACCTCTACGGATGCTGCGTTGATGAAGATTACCGCAATCGCGGCATTTTCACCGATATGATAAACAATGCGGCCGCCGACTGCGATTTTCTCTGTCTTATACCGCAATGCGACACCCTTTTCGAAGTATATCGCAAGCTCGGATTCGTCGACTGCTTACCCTCTCCCTTCCCCTTTGAGTGCGGCATTGATGCGCTTTCGGGCATAGATATGGAAATATGTGCCGATGCATCGGTTCTTGCCAAGTTCGACGGCAAAAAGTCTTGCGACGGCTTTACCGCTCCCAAGTCCTTTGTGAATTTCGTCACACGAAATCTGCCCGAAAACTCGGTGTTCACCGTTTATGACGCAAATAAGAAAGAGGCGGGATACATCGTTTTAGAAAAAGTATCGGAAGATAAAGTGAAAATTCTCGATATGTACATCCCGTCATACGAAAACGATGCTATACGCGCGCTCTATTCTCTCGCCGAGAGTCAAAAGCATGAAAAGAGCCTTATTAGATTTGCGAACGGACGCAGAATTTCCGCTCCCGCCCTCAACCGCTTTGGCGAATATTAATTTGAATTAAGAGGAATTATATATGGTATACGTATTTTTAGCAGACGGCTTCGAGCTTGTCGAAGCGATGACTCCCATTGACTTAATGCGTCGTGCGGGAATTGAGGTAACCACGGTTTCGCTCAACAAGACCACCTCGGTCCTTTCGTCGCAGAACGTAGTTGTCGAAGCAGATACCACAACAAAGGCATTATCTCCCGAAAAGCTTCTTGAAACTCTCGAGGCTGTCGTTCTTCCCGGCGGAATGCCCGGAGCCCAGAACTTAAACGATGACGACACCGTATCGGCATTCATTGCTGCCGCTTCTCTTTTGAACAAACATATTGCCGCCATCTGCGCCGCTCCCTTTATTTTGGGTGTACGCGGCCTGCTTGAGGGCAAAAATGCCGTTTGCTATCCCGGATTCGAGGACAAGCTTTACGGCGCGAAGATCGTCACTGACAAGAAAGTAGTCGTTGACGGCAAGATCATCACCGCTAAGGCCATGGGTGTATCTCATGAATTCGGCCTTGCGCTTGTGCGCGAACTCAGAAGCTGGAGCGAGGCCGAAAGAGTACGCGATTCTATCTTCTTTTGATAATATAATTGAGATTACCGCCAAATAACACAAAAACGAAGGAAAGACAATGTACGAACTGAGGACAGAAAAAAACAAACTAAGGGACGAATATCTGGCAAAGCGAAACAGTATTCCCGATGATTTAAAGCAGAAGACAGACGACAAGATCTGCACCCTTTTCACCTCTCTTGTCACCTACCGCTATTCGGACGTTCTCTTAATGTATTATCCCCCAAAAAACGAGATCGACGTTCTGCCTATCGTTAAAAAAGCACTCGAGGCGGGCAAGACAGTTGCCTTCCCCTGCTGTGACACCGAACACCGCACGATGGAATTCAGATGTGTCACATCACTTGATCAGCTTGATGCTAAAGGTGCTTTCGACATTCCCGAACCCACAAAGGACTGCCCTGTTTACGATCCGAAAACAAACAAAGCGCCTGCGGTCTGCGTAGTGCCCGCAATTCTTTACGACAATGCGGGATACCGCATCGGATACGGCAAAGGCTTTTACGACAGATATCTGCCCCATTTTTCGGGAACAACAGTCGGTCTTTGCTATGCCGATTTTATACTCCCCACTCTTCCGAGAGGACGCTTTGACCTATCCGTTGACGTAATTGTAACCGAAAAAGGAGTTAAGGCCATCGCAAAGGCGTAAAAACGTCTGCCGGCTTACTTTATTACGATGTTAAAAAACAAAATGTTTCGCGCTCCGCTGATGCTCATTGCCATGCTGGTTCTGACTGCGGCCTCGCGATTTATCGATCCTGCCATACTCGGTTATGATGACACACTCTATCTTTCTATAGTCATACTCCAGCTTGTGGCCGTAGCCCTCCCTGCGGTATTTTACGCAAAAAGCGAGCCGTCGGGATACGTCAAAAAGCTCGCGTTGATACCGATTCCGCCTACAAGGCTCTGGTTCTTCTCAATTTCGCTGTTGCTGCTCCTCAGCGGATCAAGCGTAATACGTCTGATTATGGCAAACCTCGGCAATACGGGCAGCATTTTCGGTGAATATTCGGCCGTTGCCGCAAGCTCGATGAGCTCGGTTTCCGACGTTATATACGTCGTTGTGGCCTTGGCGATTATTCCTGCGATATGTCAGGAATTCGCTTTTCGGTCTATACTTCTCACCGAATACCGCGAATACGGAGCTCTCTGCGCTGTTATTATTACAGCACTCTCATCCAGCATGCTCCAATTCGATCTGCCATATTTCTTACTCTACTTTTACAATGCAGCAATATACGCTTTTGCGGTCTACATAACGAAATCGTCTTTGTCGGCATTGCTTTTGCATCTTTGCTACAATATTCTCAACTTGTTTTTTGAAAAATATCTTATCCGCATTGTCAGCCAGAGTGAATATGCAACTCTCAATGCGTTTATACTTATTTCACTGTTCCTCTTCTCTCTTTTCCTTGCTTTTTCGGAAGCAGAGCGCCTTACGTCGAACGATGCAATAATCGAAGGCGAAAAGGACGAAGAAGAAAAAGACGAGGACGCCCCATTCAGACCCAACGGCTATCGCCGATCATTTGACTCCTTTAGACCCCTTTTCAAAGCTATCGTTTCCCCCACATTCCTCATCTGCATTGCCCTGTTTTTGCTGGGTTTGCTGATACCGTAAATTTATGATAACTATGCCAAACAAATTTCAAAGAAAGGACAGCGCAAGCGTCCCGATTTCGGGCGAAAATGCTGATATGGTGACAAAATGAATAACAACGGCAATCGCTCGGATGCAAAAATAATGCCGAACACCGTTCCGGCAAATTCCGCCAAAGTCAAACCGGTTCGTCAGAGCACACTGACAACCGTTCAAAAGAATCCCGTTCCAACCAACACGGGCTCAAATGCACGCGCAAAGACGATGACAAGTGCCCCGACGGCCTATCGCGATGACAGCACCCGCACCATCCCCGCCGTAGGTACGTCATCGACGCTGAGAACAGTGCAAAAGACTCCGCCTATGGCGCCCGACGGATCGCGAACCTACAATTTTGACGACCTTAGCGTCGCAAGACGGCAAAATGCCGCCCGTCCTGCCGCTCCTGCCAATGTTCCTGCCAAAACACGAATGCAGAACACAGATACGCAGGTCATACCCGCCATCAAGAGGATGACGCCGCCTGCGACGGATACCGGCGTTCAAAGGACGACACAAGCACGCCAAAAGAATGACGAGCTTACTCCGCCTTCAAAGCTAACGGCAAAACCGAAAAGCAATGCCTCGTCGGCGGCAACATCAAAAGCTCCCGCACGTACGGCGTCCGCACGTAATCCATCCGCTACCCGATCGTCGGGATCGCTTGATGTTCCAAACAAACTTACGCCAAAGAGTGCGGCGGGAACAAGAACCACCTCCCGCGGCGGTACTTCAACGAAGGGCGGCAAAAAACTAAACCGTCCCACTCATCTCGACGACCGCGATACGCAGGATTATGAAAATCGATCTGACATCATCGGCGGCACTCTCGGAAGCGTTCTGAAAGCCGTTATATACATCGTTTGCGTGCTTGCCGCTTCTGCATTCCTTTCAATTTTCGGCATCTCGGTATGCAACGACGTGCTCGCCTTTGTAAAGGACGTCAACGAGGTCGAGGTAGTTATTCCCGAATACGCCTCGCTGAGCGAGGTTGCAAAGGTGCTCGAAGACGCCGACGTAATTGAGTATCCTTCAATTTTCTCGATATATGCTGACAAGAGATCGGAAAAATTCGGCGGTCTTAACTTCCAATCGGGCAGCCATACCGTTTCGCCGTCAATGTCATACGACCTGCTTCTTACCGAGCTTATCGTAAAGGCTCCTGCGGTTACAACCGTATCGGTAACGATTCCCGAGGGTTACACGGTCGATCAGATCATCGCCCTATTCGTTGACGAATACAAAATAGGCACACGCGAAGGCTTTATCGCGGCATTGACAAATAAGAGCTGGGCCGACGAATATTGGTTTGTCAAAGAGGTTTATGACAGAGGGGTCAACGAACACAGAAAGTACGTGCTCGAAGGATATCTCTTCCCCGATACCTACTACTATTACTCGAACGCAAAAGAGGAAACCGTTCTTCGCAAGATGCTCGACAACTTCGAGCAGAAGTTCGAAGAATCGATGAAGGATCGCTGTGCCGAGCTCGGCTACACCGTCGACCAGATGATCACAATGGCCTCGATGATACAGATGGAAGCGCGATTCCCCTCCGAGTATCCCGATGTATCGTCGGTATTCCACAACCGACTCAACAATCCCTCCTACGAAACGCAGGGACGACTTGAGTCCGACCCGACCATCATGTACGTGCTCGAAGGTCACCGCACGAACTTGACTCAGGAAGAAAAGGATATGGACAGCCCGTACAACACCTACAAGTACAAGGGCCTGCCCCCCTCCCCCATCTCGAACCCCAGTCTTTATGCTATGACCTCGGCGCTCTACCCCAACGAAACCAACTACTATTACTTCTACGCGCTCAAATCGCACTACCATATATTTGCTACCACCCACGCAGAGCACATTCAGAATATTCTTAATGCGAACAACGGTAAATAAGCGCAAAAAAAGTCCCGACCTTGGCGCAGTGTCCTTTGGGACACTGCGCCGCGATATAAATCCCTGGCGGGATTTGCGATATACGCTGACGCGTGCGATATATCTTCGATGCGATATGCCCTTCGGGCGTGAACGCGCTTCGCGCGAGGGATTTATATCATATCGCAACCGACCGTAGGGAGGTTATATCG
>JAFXHW010000104.1 GCA_017533545.1 Clostridia bacterium | reverse complement strand
CATAGTGGCGGCCTGATCAAAGAGTGCGGGCGCGAACACCACATCAACTATTGCATAAACGGCAAGCCAGATCGCCGTGCCTATCATATTAAAGCTGAGGTGGACAAGCGATGCCCGTCTTGCGTTTTTATTCGTACCGAACGATGCCAAGATCGCGGTGATACAGGTACCTATGTTCTGGCCCATGATTATCGGAATAGCCGCACTGAAGGAGATGGCTCCCGTCATGGCAAACGCCTGCAAAATACCGACCGATGCCGATGACGACTGAATGATCGCGGTAAGGAGCGCTCCTGCGAGTACACCGAGAATGGGATTTTTGAACATTATGAAAAGCTCGCGGAAGGCGGGCACGTCGGAAAGTCCCGAAACGGAGGAGCTCATCGTTTCCATACCGAACATCAAAACGGCAAAGCCGAGGAAAATCGTGCCTATCTCCTTTTTCTTGTTGCTTTTTGCAAACATATAAAGAGCAATACCGACAAGAGCGAGGACGGGAGTAAAGGAGGAGGGCTTTAAAAGCCTCAATACTATATTATCGCCCGAAATGCCGCCGAGAGAGAGTATCCATGCGGTAACGGTGGTACCGATGTTGGCACCCATGATAACATGGATGGCCTGCTTTAGCGACATAAGACCGGAGTTTACAAATCCGACAACCATAACGGTGGTGGCCGACGACGACTGAATTACCGCCGTTACGCCGAGGCCGGTGATAAGACCCATAATTTTGTTGCTTGTAAGCTTGCCAAGCATGAGCTCGAGCTTGCCGCCCGCGCTTCTTTCAAGGGACACGCCCATTACATTCATACCGAAAAGGAACAGACAAAGTCCGCCGATAAAGCTTAACACGTTAAAAATATCCATTCAACAAATACAGCTTTCGTTTACGAAAGCTTCCTTTCTGTGGCTTTGCGGCAGGTTTTGCGAAGCAAAATCGTCACCGTTCGGCGACGAAAGCCGCAAAACACTGCGTGAAATTTTTCACGCTACCCACTTCCATACATCTTTTTACATCTTTTTTTACATCACGCGGAACGCAAACCGCATTCTCCGCTATTTTACATTATATAAAAAAAGCGTGAGCCTTGAAAGAGCGATATTGAAAATTTTATGTAAATATGATAAGGCGCAAAAAACGATGCTCACGCATCGTTTTTTGTCTGATCTGTATTTTCTTCGCCATTCGCGCACGACGCAGAGGAAGGACAGCTTCTCTTTTTGCAGTCGTTGCAATATGGACAGCCTGCGCATTTTTGGCCTTTTATCTTGGATCTGATAAGATATGCCGCGGCGGCGCCGACGACGATCATGATAACAATGATTATAATTATATCTTTCATCTTTTTTATGCTTTTTTATGCTTTTTTATGCTTTTTTATGAGCAAATTCCGCTTTGATCTGTTTGTTTTTTCTGATGATCATTGCCGCAAAAACGACCGTAATGGCAATAACTATCGCCCAGCCGAGAACAGGCATCCAAAGAGCGCCGAATGATCCGCCTGTGATAAGTGTGCCGAAGAAGAATACCAAAAATCCGACGGTGTATCCGACGGCGAACTGCAGTCCGATACCTGCCCAAAGCCACTTTTTGCTCTTGATCTCGGAGTTCATTGCACCGATAGCGGCAAAGCAAGGGGGTGAGAAGAGATTGAACATGAGGAACGCAAGTCCGGCAACAGCGGTAATTCCGCCCATATTGGATGCTCCGATGGCACCGACCGCTTCAAGATCCTCGTTGATAAGATGCTCAAACATAAAGACGGTTGCAAGGGTGGAAACGACGCACTCCTTTGCAATGAAGCCGGTAACGGCCGCTGCGGCAAGCTGCCACAGAGTTACACCCACGATGGGTGCGATAACGTAAGCGATGGGAGTTGCAATGCTTGCCAGAATGGAGCTTGAGGGATCGTCAACAGCCTTAAAGCTCCAGCTGTAGGTCTGCATCATGTAAACGACGAAATTACATACGAGAATGACAGTACCTGCCTTGACGATATACGACCAGCCTCTCTGGCACATCGATTTGAATGCCAGACCGAAAGAGGGACGCTTATATTCGGGAAGCTCGATGATAAAATAGGATTTTCTCAATCTGTGACCGGTGAGTGCGTTGATAAGAAGTGCGGCAAGAAGAATGATAACTATTCCCGCAAAATACATGAGTGTGCCCACCCATTCCGAATTATCAAAGAATGCGCCGGCGAAAAGGGCGATAACGGGAAGCTTTGCGCCGCAGGGCATAAAGGGGGCGAGCATCGCGGTAGCTCTGCGCTCGCGCTCATTGCGGATAGTGCGGCAGGCCATAACGCCGGGTATGGCACAGCCTGTACCGATGATGAAGGGGATAACCGATTTGCCCGAAAGTCCGACCTTCTTGAAGATGGGATCGAGCACGACGGTAGCGCGGGCCATATAGCCGCAATCCTCGAGCAGAGCGATGAGGAAGTACATTACCATAACCAGGGGCAAAAAGCCTACAACAGCGGCAACGCCCTCGATTATACCCTCAAGCACGATGGCCTGCAAAAGATCGTGCGCGCCTGCCATCCAACCGCTGACGATGTCTTTAAACCATGCGATGCAGTCGACAAGACCCCAGATGTGATATCCGCTTTCAAGGTCGTATCCCTCTGCCAGCCATGCACCCGGTCCTGCCTGAGAGATCCAGAACACCGCCCACATAACAAGGGCAAATATCGGAATGCCCAGCCATTTGTTTGTCAAAAAGTCGTCGAGTCTATCCTGCGCGTTGGTGTTTTTGGTGAACACCTTTCTCGTTTCGACATCCGATACGATACCGTTTACAAATTCAAAGCGTTCTCTGTCGGCCTTCTCGACAACAGCCTTATCGCTGAGATCGATATCACCCTGAAGGTAGGGCGCCTTCTGCTCTGTCCCAACGCTTGCGATCGCTTTTTCCATAACGGTCTTGAGTCCGTCTGCCGAGGTGGATACGGTATGTATAACAGGGCAGCCAAGCTTTGCCGAAAGAGCATCTGCATCGATATTTGTTTCCTTTTTCTTATTGATATCGTGCTTATTGAGCGCGACAACAACGGGAATGCCAAGCTCGAGAAGCTGTGTGGTAAAGAAAAGGCTTCTCGAAAGATTTGTCGCATCAACGATATTTATGATAACGTCGGGATTCTCGTTTTTTACATACGAGCTTGTGATGCTTTCCTCACTTGTAAAGGGCGACATAGAATATGCGCCCGGAAGGTCGACGGCAATTATCTGCTCGCCCGAGGTATATGCCTTTTTGACGGCATGTTCTTTTTTATCAACCGTAACACCTGCCCAGTTTCCTACCTTTTCGCTGGAACCGGTGAGCGCGTTGAACATCGTAGTCTTACCTGAATTGGGGTTACCTGTAAGAGCAATACGCATGGAGTCCTCCTGTTTATTGAAATCCGTTTCGGAATTATATACTGCTTATTTTTATCGGTTAGCCTCGGCTAACCGAAAGTGCTAAAAAATCAACCTGCAAAACGCTGTCCGAGGATAGTCCTCGATCCTTTATCAGACTATGATAGCCTCTGCAAGTTGGTTGTCGATGTTGTATCTGCCATCCTTGATGGAAACAACACATCCGCCGCGGCGGCGCGATATAACGGTTATCGGCTCGCCGGCATAACAGCCGAGCGAAAACAAAAAGGAATTCAGCTCCTCATCATCCGTTACGATATCGCTTACGATATATTCTTTTCCTTCCTCAACTTCAAGCAAATTCATATATGTGTCTCCGTTTTGAATTCGAGTTAGCATAGGCTAACCGTGAGTTATTATACCAATATTTTTTCGCAATGTCAAGATATTTTTCAAAAAAATAATCGGATTTTGCAAAAAAGCAAAATCCGATTTTCGGCTTATATCACCTTTTATATTTCCTTTTATATTACCTTATATCCCTGCGCCTCGATTACAGCACGCAGCTCGCTATCGGAAATATCGCGCGACATTTCGATCGTTGCGCTCTTTGTTTCGTGGCTTGCCTCGGCAGAGATCACTCCGTCTATCTCCTTAAGCGCCTTTTCAACGCGTCCCGAGCAGTGGGGGCACATCATGCCCTCAATCTTTACAGTCTTTTTCATGATCTTTTTCTCCTTTTTCTTTACATTCAGATTTACAAAATTCAACCTCAGCGCATTGCTTACAACGCAGAAAGATGAAAGGCTCATCGCCAAAGCGCCGATCATGGGACTGAGTTCCCAACCGAGAAGGCTTACAAAAGCGCCCGCGGCGAGCGGAATACAGACGACGTTGTAGAAAAATGCCCAAAAGAGGTTTTCCTTTATATTTTTCCTTGTCGAACGGCTAAGCTTTATCAGCGCGGGAACGTCGGAAAGTCGGCTGTTCATCAGCACAACGTCGGAGGCCGATTCGGCAATATCGGTGCCTGCCGCAACCGAAATTCCCGTGTCAGCGCGCGTAAGCGCGGGCGAATCGTTGATTCCGTCGCCCACCATTGCGACCTTGCCCTGCTTTTGCATTTAGCGAACGATCCTTTCCTTATCCGAAGGCAGAAGGGAGGCGAAAATTTCGTCAATACCTACTTTTTTTGCGATCGCCGCGGCTGTTTTTTCGTTGTCGCCCGTCAGCATGACAACGCGAAGTCCCATTTTCTTCATCGTGTCGACCGCATCGGCGCTGTCCTCTTTTACCGTGTCGGACAGAGCGGCAAGGCCGATAAGAGTGCCCTCTTTTGCAAAAAAGATGGGTGTTTTGCCCTCGGCGGCGTACTTTGACGCCTCATCGGATGCTTTTTCGTCGATTTCGGCGACCGTTTTAATAAAGCTTTGCGAGCCGGCATATACTCTCTCGCCATCCAACACGCCCGAAAGTCCGTTGCCCGCGATGGCGATAAAATCGTCAACGTCGCATTTTTCGACCGATTTTTCTTCGCAATAGCTTACAATGGCATAGGACAAAGGATGCTCACTTTTGCTTTCGAGCGAATATGCGATCTTCAAAAGCTCGCTCTCGCCGCCGAAAGCGTGGATATCGGTAAGTGCAGGCTTGCCCTTGGTGATCGTGCCCGTCTTGTCGAGCAGCACGATGTCGCACTTTCCCGCATTTTCAAGTGCAGTTGCCGTCTTAAATAAAATTCCGCGCTTTGCGCCAACACCGCTTCCCACCATGATAGCGACGGGAGTTGCGAGTCCGAGCGCGCAGGGACAGCTTATAACAAGCACCGACACCGCTCTTGCGAGCGCAAACGGTACCGTCTGACCGAGAGATAACCAGACTATTGCCGTAACGGCGGCGATCGCCATTACCGCGGGTACGAACACTCCCGAAACCTTATCTGCAATGCGCGCGATGGGCGCCTTGCCCGACGACGCATCGCTCACCATTTTGATTATCTGTGAAAGGGTGGTGTCCTCGCCGACGCGCTCGGCACGGCAGACAAGATGTCCGTTCTGATTTATCGTAGCGGCCGAAACGCTGTCCCCGACACTCTTGTCAACGGGTACGCTCTCTCCGCTCAGCGCCGATTCGTCTATTGCCGAATGACCCTCGATTATCTTTCCGTCGACGGGTATGCTCTGTCCCGGGCGGACGACGAAAAGGTCACCGACCTTGACCTCGTCGATCGCTACCGTGATCTCCTCGCCATCGCGCAATATGACCGCGCTTTTGGGCGAAAGCTTTATCAGCGAGCTTATCGCGCTCGTCGTTTTGCCCTTCGATATAGCCTCGAGCAGCTTGCCGACGGTGATAAGGGTGAGTATCATGGCGGCAGATTCAAACCACAGATCGTGGTGATAGCTCATTGCCATAGCAAAATCGCCCTTGACATAAGCGTCGCTCATAAAAAATACGGCGCACACGCTGTATATAAAGGATGCGCCCGAGCCGAGTGCGACGAGGGTGTCCATATTGGGCGATGCGTGCAAAAGCCCCTTTATGCCGACGGTGAAAAACTTGCCGTTGATGATCATGACCGCGGCCGCCAGCATCATCTGGCAGAGCGCATCGGCGAGCGGGTTTTCGCTCAAAAAGGAGGGCTTTGGCAATGAAAGCATCGGTCCCATCGAAAGATACATCAAAAGCAAGAGAAAAACGACCGATGACAAAAGGCGTTTCTTTATCGAAGCGATCTCGTTTTTGCTCTTCGCTTCAAGCTCGTTTTCGTCATTTGCCTTTGCTTTTTTCGCATCCTTGCCCTTTGGCGATGCTCCGTATCCCGCCTTTTCGACGGCTGATATTATCTCGCCATCTCCGGCACTTCCCTCGACCGTCATCGAGCCTGTCAGCAGATTGACCGCACAGCTGTCCACTCCGTCGAGTGCGCTGACCGCCTTTTCCACTCTCGCCGAGCAGGCCGCACAGCTCATGCCGCTTACGTTATACTGTCTTATTTTCACTCACCTCTTTCGGCGCGAAAGATAAAAAGCTGAACAAGTTCAGCTTTTTATGTTTTATCGATAATTAATAATTGTTTTCGCAGATCTCAAAATAGCTCTGGGGATGTGCGCAGGTGGGGCAGATGAAGGGAGATTCGGTGCCGACAACGATGTGTCCGCAGTTGCGGCATTCCCAAACCTTGACCTCGCTCTTTTTAAATACTTCCTGTGCCTCAACGTTGGAAAGCAGTGCGCGGTATCTTTCCTCGTGACGCTTTTCGATAGCGGCTACAAGACGGAATTTCTCTGCAAGATCGCCAAAGCCTTCTTCGTCGGCGGTCTTTGCAAAGCCGTCGTACATATCGGTCCACTCGTAGTTTTCGCCGTTTGCGGCATCGAGAAGATTTTCAGCGGTATTGCCGATGCCCTCAAGCTCCTTGAACCAGAGCTTTGCGTGCTCCTTTTCATTGTCGGCGGTCTTCAAAAAGAGAGCGGCGATCTGCTCATATCCCTCTTTTTTTGCCTTGGAAGCAAAATACGTATACTTGTTTCTTGCCTGAGATTCGCCTGCGAAAGCGGCCAAAAGGTTCTGTTCGGTTTTAGTGCCTGCATATTTGTTTGCCATGGTAATTCTCCTTTTATTAATCTTTATTTTTCAAAAGTCTGTATATAATTGATGATTATATTATATAGCAGCAAAACGACATTGTCAACACATTTTTACTCGAGATCAAAAGCCTCACTCGGCAAAAAATCGCGCTCGACGTACTGTACTATCCATCGGTATTCGGGATGGCTTACCACCGTGCAGGTGGAGAGCGTGACGATACGGTCGTCAACGGTGGGAACGACAGCTGTATCTATCTCCGATTTTTCAAGCGCAAAATCTATAAGCGACTGCTTGCGCTTGTCCGAAAAGCTGCCGATGCCGTATATCTCGTCCCTTATATGTGCCGTGTAGACGGCAAACACCTCATATTTATGCACGCCCTTTTCGCTGAGCAGATAGAGGTATTTGTGATCGTTTAAATATTGCTCATCGGAAAAATTGAGCAGATGGCTGAACATGGTGCCGTCACGCATATTGTGGCCGTAGATGATGGTATTGAAATTGTCAAAGGTAGGATCGAGAGTTGAGTCAAGGAAGATCGATCCTGCCAGATTCCACGTTTTCTCCCACGTCTGGCGGAGATAATAGGTGTTACTTCTGCCCTGCAAAAGCGGATGGGAAACCGACGTGTCGGGGATAAGGATCCAGCCGATGACGTCGCCGTTGAGCTTTTGCATAGCATCGAGATCGACCTTTGCAAGAGATATGGCACTTGTATCGTCTAAAAGAGCAGCTGTCAGTTCTTCGGGCGCTTTTTCGGTTTCTTCGGGAATAGATTCCTCCGCTCTTTCGGTTATTTCTTCAGTAAATTCTTCGGTGACAGCATCGTAAGAGGTGTCCTCGGGCTGAGACGTTATCAGCGGAGCAATACCCGCGACGTCGAGTGCATTATCATGAGCATTTTGAGAAACGCTCCTTGTAACGGCAAAAAAAGCAAGGCCGCCCACTCCGATCATCAGAGTGATGACGAGCAGAATTGTGACTATTTTTCTTGTTTTCTGCATTTTTTACCTCGCATACGGTTTCATTTTTTATATTATACCACAAAAGGGTAACATTGTGGGTTACTTTTTGAAAATTTTCTTCAAAATAAAAATCGGAGATCGCTCTCCGATTTTTTCTCATTTTATATAGTTTATCTGTTTTTCTTTTCCTGCTTGGTTGCATTTACTCCGATAAGGCCGATCGCAGATGCTACTGCCATTGCAAGGAAGATGAGGGATGCAGAGCCTGTCTGGGGAACGTCGGAGAGCGGAACCTCTTCGTCCTCGATCTCTTCGAACTCTTCGACTTCTTCTACTTCCTCAACCTCTTCAACCTCTTCAACCTCTTCTACTTCTTCAACTTCGGGAGCGCTGTCGCGCGGAACGTCAACGTCCTCGATCTCTACTACTTCGCCGGGATTTTCGGGATAGTTGTACTGGGGCTGATAGGGGGTGTTGTTGGGAACGTATACCTCAGTGGTCTCTTCCTCAGTAGTCTCCTCCTCGGTGGTCTCCTCCTCGGTGGTCT
>JAFXHW010000103.1 GCA_017533545.1 Clostridia bacterium | reverse complement strand
GGATTTCCGCTTGTGCTTATCCTGCTGCTCAGCGCGATACAGGCAAACGTGCCGGTGGAGCTGTTCGTGATAGAAAAATTAGCTCCCGGAGTCAGCGTTTTCGGGCTGGCGTTTATGACGCTGTTTTCCGCCACGATAATAGCAAAGGACAGGGGAAGCTCCCTGCTCCGCCGCCTTTACACCACTCCCCTGACCCCCGTGGACTTTATTTTGGGTTATACCCTGCCGATAATTCCCATCTCGGTGGCGCAGGCGGTCATCTGCTATATCGCCGCCGTGATTTTGGGCATGGAGATAACGGTAAATATCATTTACGCCGTTTTGTTTATCATTCCGATAACTCTGCTTTATATCGCAATGGGACTGCTTTGCGGCAGCGTGTTTAACGACAAGCAGGTCGGCGGAATCTGCGGCGCACTGCTTACCAACGTTTCGGCGTGGCTGTCGGGCATCTGGTTTGACCTCGACCTCGTCGGCGGAGCGTTCAAAAGGATAGCGCAAACGCTCCCGTTCTTTCACGCGGTAGAGCTTGAACGCTCGGTGATATCGGGCGATTTCATCGGCGCGATGCCGCATCTTTTCTGGGTGCTCGGATATGCCGCGGTGATACTATTTCTTGCGGTATTCGCCTTTCTGCGCCAGATGAAAAGGCAATAAAAAATCAATAACGAAACAAAAAGAACGGACGCGCAGACCGCGTTCGTTCCGATTTTTTTAAAAATCCCGCTTATTTTTCCTCTATGATGGTGTAAGACAGCATCTCGTAGTGGAGTCTCGTGCCGACGTCAACCCCGGGCGGGAGGAGCGCCATCGCGATAAATATCTCCTCGTCCTCTCCGTCAGCGCGGATGTAGGCGTATTCGCCCTCAATCTTTATTACTGTATAATCCTTCGGTTCCATTTTCTCTATCCTTTCAGTTATTTGCGGTCAGCCACTCGTAATTGAATATTGCGAGATGATCGGTAACTCCGGCTCTGTCCTCATAGAGGACGTAGATGAGTTTTTCTTTGTTATCGACTGCCACATCAACGTATCCGCCGCGCTCCTTGTCAATTAGCTTTGACACAGGAAATGTCGCGCCGTCATCGGTGCTGGCGCGTACCGTTACGGTGTTTCGATATATTTTATCGGCGCAGTTAGAAAATATAAGGGTATACGGATGCTCTCCGTCGTCGCACGCCGCCACCGAGCCAAAGCATCTCGGGTCGGGCAGACTGTAGTCGGGAGAGTAGTTTGTCCAGCCGGAATAACCGTTTTGGCTGTACGCCTTGGCGCGGCAACCTCCGTTAAAGCGGATGTTGAGATACACCCTGCCGTCAGAGGTGAGAGCCGCCACCGTTTCGTTGGGGGATATTACGTCGGCGTTTGATTCAAGTATTTCGCCAAGAGACCAGGTCTCGCCGTTGTCGGTGCTGTAAAAGGTAGTGATTACCGAGGGACCGTGCGAGGTTATCGGAACCTCGTGGCGCTTCGGCACCATCCATATCGGAACGATAAGAGTACCGTCTTTTGCGGTGATTCCGTGTCCCGGGCCGAAAGCAAACGCGTTGTGATAATCGGGCATGGTGAATTCTGTAACGTCAATAGGATCACTCCAGGTGATGCCGTCGTCGTCGCTGTAACGACGGAGCGCGCGCCCGCCGTTTATCGTGTAATCCTCGCAGTAGAGGAAGTGAATGCGTCCGTTTTTATCCTGCATCATTACGGGATTGTTGACGGTGTTGTGATTTTCGTTTCCGATTGCTAAAAATGACGGCTCGGAAAAGGTCTTTCCGTGATCCTCCGAGCGCTTGAGATGAATATCCATCAGCGCCCAGTCGTGACCCTCTTTTCTTGCCTCACAATAAGTGAGCAAGGTGCCGCGGTCGGTAACGAGCATTCCGGGGATACGGTGGTTTGCGTAAGTTTCGGTCGGAGCCCAAACGTCTATAAGTTCAAAATACGGTGATTTCATGGTAAATTACCTTCAATATGTTTGTTTTTTAAAATTATATCATGGTTGTGGTGTTATGTCAAGGCAAAATATATGCCGAAGGCATATATCATCCACCGAAGGTGGATATCATATCGAAGATATATCACCCGTTCCGACAGGAACGGATATCATTGAAAAAAACCACCCTTTGGGGTGCCTGCGATAGAGCAGGTACCCCAACTTGCTTTTTTGCGTTTTCATATTGTGTTGGTAGGAACGAGCACAAGTCAAACGTGTTTTTAGTTCAAGTAACAGTATGTAGACATTTCATTTCCACTATGCTATAATAAAACCACAGGAGGCCGCCTGAAAACAAATTTGGAGGTGTTTTTATGACTTTAGGAGAGAAAATTAAAAAATTGCGTGTGGAAAACAACTGGACTCAAGAACGATTCGCAGAAATGATGGGAGTTTCCGCGCAAGCCGTAAGTCGTTGGGAAACCGATTCATCGATGCCTGACATTTCAATGTTAGCGCCCATTGCCTACACGTTTAACGTGTCCTGTGATTATTTGCTTGGAGTGGATTTGAATAGCAAAGAAAAGGATATTTTCAAAATTAGAAAAGAGGCATGGGAATCCATCGTTGGAGAAAAGCCTAACAAATGGGTGAATGCTTATAATATGATAAAAGAAGGACTAAAGAAATACCCTGACAGTTGGGTGTTGAAAGATAGCCTTGTTCATTTTTTGGCTGTTTTTGCCATGCCAAAGCATAACGAAAATTACCTTTCGGCAGGCGAGGAGTTAAATCAGCTTTGTGAGGATATGATCGCAAAATGCCAGAATCAAAGTTATCGCTACAATGCCATTTACCATTTGTGCGGTGCAGCAACAGTAACAAACAATCGGGAACGAGCGTTGGAATTGGCAAAAACCATGCCCAAACACTATGAATGTCAAGAGGAATTGCTCAAAAGAATAGGTGTGGATTTCGAAGGCTAAATTAGCATTTGTGTCTACAAAATCAGTGCTTGTCAGGAAAAACAGATATACTTTCGGGATGCACGAAGCAAAGGCTCCCTCCGGGAGGGAGCTCCCGACGAAGTCGGGTGAGGGAGAGCGCGTTACGATAAAGTTAGTGCAAATCTAACGTCACGCGGGCTCCTTCCGTCAGCCTTCGGCTGCCACCT
>JAFXHW010000102.1 GCA_017533545.1 Clostridia bacterium | reverse complement strand
CTCTACCTTCACTCTGGTTGGTGTAATGCAATCCAAAGGACGCTTTTTGCTGCCTGCAATGGTCAGCGCAATATCGAACGCCGGTGTAATAATCTATCTGCTCTTTATTGACAGCCATCTCGGCGAAAAGGGCATATACGGACTTGCCGTTGCCTATCTCGTGTCATGGTTTTTACAGCTTGTTACTCTTGCTATTCCTCTTACGTCGTCGGGATTCAGATACCGACCGAAGATTGATTGGAGATCGGAGCATTTAAAGAGCGCGCTTAAAATGGCGCCCCCCATTATGCTCGGCTCGTGGCTGACCCCGATATCGGTGCTTTGCGGACTTTATTTTGCGCCCTTTACCGAAATCGACGGCGCGGTAACGATATTCGACTACGGCCTTGCGGCCTTCACCATCATCTCGGGAATACTCACCTATTCGATATGCAACTACGCTTTTCCGATGCTTTCGAAAGCAGACGGTAAGGAGTGGTCCAATATAGTAAGAACGGGATTTAACGCCGCAAGCGCTATCATTCTTCCCTTCACCGTCGCCGCTATCCTTCTCTCACGCGAGATTACCGCCGTTTTGTATCTCGGCGGAAGCTTTGGTGCGGATGCGGCAGAAAAAACGGCGAACGTGCTCCGCTGTATGCTCATCGGCATGCCCGCTTTTTCGGTAATCGAGCTTTCAAGCAGAACGTTTTACTCGAAAAAGAACGTTAAGATCCCCATGTTTGCGGCCATCGCCGGAATTGCGGTCAATATAATCTCATCATCGGTTTTAGTTAAGATCCCTTCCCTTTCGGTAGGCAGCGTGGGACTCGGTTACGCCCTCGGTCTTTACGCAGCGGCATTGGTTATGATCGTTTCGATGTTCGTCTTGCACCGCGACGTATTTGAAAAATCTCTTTGGATAAATCTGCTTAAGCTTGTTGTTTCAACCGTTATTTCATCGGCAGTCTGGATAGTTATGTCCCGCTTCTTCTCGCTTGCTCCCTTTGATGCAAGCCCGATAAGAAACATCATCAATGCATTAATCATTTTCCTGCCAGGTGCAGTTATATATCTTGTTTTGTTAAAGCTGTTTAAAGTAAAATTCAAAACGGAGCTGTCATAACGACAGCTCCGTTATTTTGTTTATTCAAGATTAAGCTTTTTGGTCATTATTTTTTGGGTAATAAACCAGAAAATCGCAGAAATTGCCGCGACAATTACCAATCCGATGCAAAGGCCTGCATGTATTGACTCCAAGGGATGATACTCAATCCATTGACCTATACCGTCGAGTGTACCCGATTCGCCCAATATCACAATAGTCATGATGCCAACGGTAGAAATAATCTGAGTTGCAACGTAGTAGATAAAGTACGCGCCGACAGCCATAATAATTCTGTTCTTCTTTGCGAGCTGTCCTACCGTAATGCATGCATATGACAGCAACATAGCGAATAAGGGAGCGACCAACAGCATAGCCACGATTTCGATGATATATCCTGTCAAGTGTGCTGTGCCGATATATACGCCAATTTCCCGAATCGTCTCGGAAAAGCCCTTAAGCATACTCGAAAGCTCTTCGCCGGGTATTGCTATGCATAGTGCGACAAGCACAGTAAGCAAACAGCACATCTCACAGACCCATGCAGATATAAGCTTGACAAAAATATGCTGCGCATTGGTAACCGGCAAAGTAAATGTGAGATACCCTTCCGATGTATACATGTTTTTGTAAAAACGAACTATACTGACAACAAATGCAATAACAGCAAGTGCCGCGCAGGAAATGGTCAACAATGCTATCGACGAATTCAGCGCAATTTTAACTATAACGGCATCATAATCGAAAAGGCTGAATACCTTCGTCATTACTGCGAAAAACAAAACTATAGGTAAAAACAAGCCAAAGGTGCGGAAATAGTATGTAAATTCATGTTTAAAAAGCTTTCTTACCATTTGAACACCTCCCTGAACAGTTCGTCAACGCTCTTGCCGTTTTCCTCGCGTATCTCATCGACAGATTTGTGCAAAACGACCTTGCCCTTGTTTATGAATATCGCCTCGTCGAGCACCGGCTCGATATCCGAGATGATATGTGTGGAAATGATAACAGATGCATCGTGATTATAGTTATTGATGATGGTCGATATTACGTAATCGCGCGTTGCGGGGTCAACGGCCGCAATAGGCTCATCGAGCACGTAAAGGAGCGCATTTCTGCTCATAACGAGTATAAGGCAAACCTTTTCCTTGTTGCCCTTGGAAAGGTTTTTTAGTCTCGTTTTCTTATCTACTCCGAGCCTTTCAAGCATTTCGTATGCCAGCTCGGGGCGAAAATCATTATAAAAGTCGCAAAAGTAATCGATGATCTGCTCAACCGTCATCCAAAGAGGCAGAAAAGTATTGTCCGGCAAATAGGAAACAATGTTTTTTGTGTTTACACCGGGCGCCTCTCCATTGATCGTGATAGTACCCGACGTAGGAGTGAGCAGGCCGTTTATCAACTTTATCAGTGTTGTCTTGCCCGAGCCGTTGGGGCCCAATAATCCGATAATCTTGCCGGGACCGATATCGAGATCAATACCGTCCAGCGCGAGTACGCTGCTGTACTTTTTTGTCAGCGACGTACATTTAAGAAGCTCATTCATTGTCTTCCTCCTTGCATTCTTCAATGTAATTTACTATTTCGTTCCCATCGCATCCAAGCTGCTTCATTGCATTGAGATACTCTTTGGTCTTTTTTATTCGAAGAGACCTTACCTCATTTACTGCAGCATCAATATTTTCATTAACGTACCAGCCTTGGCAACGAACCGAATGGATAACTCCGCGCCGTTCCAATTCCTCAAGGGATTTTTGAACTGTGTTGGGATTTACACCCGCCAAAAGCGCCAATTCTCGGACAGAAAGAAGCTTTTCATCCGCCGCAAATTCGCCATTGGCTATTGCAACCGAGATAAGCTCGCATATCTGCGGACATATCGGACGTGATTTGTCAAGTGGCCAATTCATTTCATCTCTCCTTTTTGTATTAATGTACTATTATTATAATACAGTTATGCCAATTTGTCAATATACATGAAAATAATTTACCAATTTTTATTAAAAAAAGAGCAGTCGCTATGCGACTGCTCTCCTCTTTTAAGTTTTAAGTCTTTAACTTATTCAGCTGCTGCAACTGCAGTGATGTGGGGGTTAACGCCGTTGTACCAGTAGAGGAAGCCCTCGAGGTCGATAACGTCGCCAATGTTGAGAGCCTTAACTGCTTCGTAAACATCGGTGCCTGCGCCGCAGAGGTCAGATTCAACAGTAAAGGTGTAGGTTACGCCGTCAATGGAAACATTGAAATAGAGGTCATCGCCGTCAGCACCTGCGCCGTTGTACTTGTAGAGGAATGCAGCCTCGTTGCCGTCAGCATCGGTAGAAGCTTCAACGGTCATGCCCTTGAAAGCTACCTTCTGATTCTGGAGGTCGATGATTTCCTTGGTATCGAGAAGAGCGGTAACGTCGGTAGCTTCTGCTACGTAGTTGCCTTCAACGATTTCGAACTTAGCGTCGATGATCTCGATTTCGCCGGACCATTCAGCCTTATAACCGGTAACCTTTACAGCAGTACCTTCGGTGAAGAGAGCATACTCTTCAGCGGTGCAAGCGAGTCTGTATACGAAGTAAGCGCCGTTCTCATCCTGGAGGTAGAGAGAGGTGTTGCCGTACTCTTCAGAGTACTTCTGAGCGCCCTGAACGTAACCGATAACGGTAACTTCAGTCTCGAGATCAGCTGCTGCGAATTCGTCGTAGGACATAACAGCGTCGGGCTCAACTACTTCTTCAGTAGTGTCTTCAACAGTAGTATCTTCTACGGTAGTGTCTTCAACAGTAGTATCTTCTACAGTGGTGTCTTCGGGCACATCGGTATTGTTGTTGCAAGCAACTGCGCAAACAACAAATGCGAGCATTAAAAGGATAGCAATAAACTTTTTCATTGTGGGATTCTCCTTGTTAAATAAATAGGGTTAAATTTAAAGCCATTAATATTTATTATACATTTTTATTTTGCATTGTCAATACATTGTCACAAAATTCTGCAAAATGACGATATTAACTTCAAAAGTCTGTATATTATTTCCGCTTTTTTATCTTTTTAACGATAAAGCATACGATTATAAGCACCCAAGCTCCCGCGAGGGCATAGATGAGCACGCTTGCCTCTTTGGGAAACTTCTCGAAAACGACCTTTTCGGAAAGTGAGGTGCCATAGCTGTCGAGATGATAAAGGGAAACCATGTCCTCATAGAGCTTATCGATATATTCATCGTCCACCGTTTTGTGACGTCGTGTTGACTTGGCCACCTCTTCAATAAGCTGGCCTGCCGCATTACGCACAGATGCCGAACCGTTAAATACAGCGGTGATAAAGGTGTTATCTATATTGTCGAGTATCAGCTTCGACGCTTTAATTTTTATGTCGTAATATTCATCATTATTCTCACCCTCCCGGGAAAGATAATCTTTATACTCATTCGAGTTCAGCGCCTTTTCGGTTACGGGAACATATCCTTCGGTCTTGGAGTAGGCAATCTGAACGTCGTTGGTCAGCATGTACTGCATAAAGAGCCACGCCGCCAAAACCTCTTGGGGATCCTTTTTGTTGAAAAGGCACATCGACGGGCCCTGCGAGATCATCTGAGGATTTTCGGTATCGAACTGCGGAATCGGTCTTACTACCGTTTCAAAGGGCTCGACGTTGTCACGGCTGACGTCGGACAGCGGTGCGTTAAGGCCTATCCACGTAGCGCCTGCAGTCGAGTCGACGGCAAATATGCATTGTCCGACGTTGAAGTAATTTCCGGGATAACTGGATATCGAGAAGGTGGAGAATGAGCCCTTTTCTACGTGATCCTTAACCGTGTAAAGGATCTCACGTGCATCGTCATTGAACAGAAGTATCTCACCTTCATCATTGGAAAAAGGCGCGTTCTTCTGACGAAGCATCTGGATCATCATATTGTCGGTAGACTTATATATAAAGGGGATAAGTACCTTTTGTCCGTTAAGCTTGAAAGTGCCGTCCTCGTTTTTGGCGGTTGCGGCATCGGACACTTCCCATATAAAGTCCCATGTGAGCACGTCTGGGATCGTGTATCCGAGCCTCTCAACGTATGTCTTATTGATGTAGCACGCTTCGCTGGAGCGCATATACGGCAGTGCATACAGTTCACCGCCTATTTTGCACTCATTGAGGAATTTTTCTACTATCTCCTCTTTTAAAGGAGAATCGAAAAGCACTTTTTCTCCGCCAAGGCCGTAGTTTCTGTCGTTTATAAGCTTTTCAAGCGGCACTACGGTATTTTCGCCCGTCATGTAGGTGGCGATGTGGTCGGGGTATGTGATGCAGACATTAGGTGTAGTGTTCGTTGCTATGTTGGTGATTACATCATTATATATCTTGGAATAGTCTGTATACTGTCTGAGCGTGACCTTGATATTGGGATATAAAGCTTCAAAATCAGCAATCGCCTTTTCGTAAATGCGGGTCTGCACGATATTGGTGTCGCTCTTTGCCCAGAACACGATTTCGTAATCGCGGCTTGTATCAAACTCGCGGGGCATTGAAAACTCGGGCATATACTCGCTTCCGTGGCAGGAAACAAGAGCTGAAAGCAGCATAAGGAAGACGAATAAAAGTGATAAAATCTTTTTCATCCTTTAAGACCTCCTCTCGCAACGCCCTCCATAATCTTTTTGCGGAAGATAAAGAAGAGTACGATAAGCGGAAGCGATATGACGACTACCGCCGCCATCATCGCAGGGATATTTTCGCGTCCGAATCCATTCTCGCGTATCGCCTGTATTCCGTTTGATACAAGGAAATACGCCTCCTCATCGGTGATAAGGCGGGGCCAGACGTAGGAATTCCAGCACTCGATTATCTTCAGTATTGCAATAGTAACCACCGTCGGACGGCAGATGGGAAGCATTACCTTGAAAAGATATTTCAGATCGGTAGTGCCGTCCACCTTTGCGGCAAGATATAGCTCCTCGGGCACGCTTTCAAAGCTGACCTTCAAGAGGTACACATAGAATACCGAGAGGATCGAGGGCAAAATAAGACCCTGGAAAGAGTTTCGCATATTAAGATTCGTTATCGTTACAAAATTGGTGATGATAACGAGCTCGTTGGGGATCATCATAAGGGCCAAAAAGAGGGTAAATGTTATGCGCTTGCCAACAAAATCGATTCTTGCAAAGGCATAAGCGGCGAAAATTACCGTTATAAGCATAAGCGCCGTTGTGCCAAGCGTGAAGATAATGGTATTTATAAAATATTTCAGCAATGGTACCGCAGTAAATGCCGTTACATAGTTTGCGATCGTGGGATTCAGAGTGAAAAATGCGGGAGTGTACTCGGCATTATAAGCGGCATAGCTTTTTACCGAGCTGAGCAGCATCCAGTAAAACGGGAACAAAACGATTATTGCCCACGCTGAAAGAAGGATGTATTTAAGCGTGGTAAGAATCACATTTTTTATCTTTGACAGACGCTCAACCTTTTCGAAATTGCTTTTTTTCATAGCGTCTCTCCTTTTTTGCCGCTGATCATGAGGTTGATGCAGGTAATGGTAAATATAATGATAAAGAGTATGATCGCCGCAGCAGAGGCATAGGAGGGATATCCGCCGCCCTCGCCGTAGAGCATATCGTAGATATAACCGACGATTGTATTCATCTCGGCAACATTGAGATTAACACCAAAAAGCGCAACCGCGTCGCTGTATGCCTTAAATGCGCCGATAAAGCCTGTGATTATCAGATAAAAGAGCATGGGCGAGATCATGGGAAGCGTGATCTTTGCGAAAACGCGCCACTTGGGAGTGCCGTCGATCTGAGCGGCCTCGTAGTATTCCTTTTTGACAGATGCCAGAGACGTTGTCAGTATGAGCACCTTAAAAGGAAGTACTACCCACACAGTGTAAAAGCAAAGTACAAACATCTTCGCCCAATACGGACCGTTTATAAAATCTATGGGGGAAATTCCGAATATCGAAAGAAACATATTGACAAGTCCGTTGGTATAATCGGTCTTGGCAAAGAGTATCATAAATACGAGTCCGACCGCAAGCGTATTTGTAACGTAGGGGAGAAAATATATCGTCTGGAACAGATCACGAAGTTTCTTTATCGAACTAAGCGCAAGCGATATTACAAGAGCGAGTGCCGTCGAAAGGGGAACCGTTATCATAACGAGAATAAAGGTGTTTTTCAGTGCCTGCAAAAAGTAAGGGTCGTGCAGAACGTAGGAATAGTTATATGTACCTACGCCAAGATAGGTCTGCGAGGCGGAATTGTATCCTTCCTCAAATGAGTATATAACAACGTCGATAAGAGGATACACCATAAAAACTCCCAACAGCAAAAGCGCGGGCAGAAGATACAGCCATCCTTTTATATTATTTTTAATCAATATAATGCACCTCGCATTCAAGCGCAGTCTTTTCGGTCAATGACCGATTTTTTTGAATATACTTATTTAAGTATAACACAAAACCAGAAAATATTCAATATATTTTTCCATCTTTTCTGATTTTTTAATGCAAAAAGCCGATGCACATGCATCGGCTTTTTTTGATCAGTCTTCGTAATTGAATACCGCACTGCTTTCGCTGTATGGAATAAAGATGAGCGGATCGTTCTTCACTCCGTTGAGCAAGATTTCGAAGTGGAGATGGGGCTCGTCCGACATCTCGATACCGTATCCATCACTGATCGAGGTCATAAGCTGGCCCTTGACTACCTTACTGCCAACGGAAATTCCCTCGGCGAAGGTTGAAGACACTCCGGCATAGCGAGATACGATTCCGCCGCCGTGGTCGACCTCGATACACTGTCCCATATAAGGATCGTCGTAAATCGCGCTGATCACACCGTCAGAGCAGGCACACACAGCGCTTCCCACATCGGCCATGATGTCAATGCCGGTATGCACGCGGTAGTCACCCATTGTCAGAGAGTAAACGGGGAGGTCTTCGTCATACCCCTTGGAGATGATACCGTTTACAGGCATCGCATATATCGGTATGCCAAACTCATTCGATGCCGAAACGTCTGCAGTATCCTTTGTGCCGACATCGGATGCCCCGCCCTCTTTTTCGTCGATGGGCTTGGTTTCGGGCTTATGGTCGGAAAGAGGCAAGGTAACCTCATTCTCCTTTGAGGGAGCAACGGTTGTAACTTCGCCGTCAGTCGTTTCGGCTGCATTGTCTTCTCCGCGCTTATTTGCACCCGAGAGGGCAGCGATCACAGACATAACTATAACCGCCACTATAATCACAGCGGTCAGAATGTAAATTGTGTTTGCGGCACGCTGTCTTTTTGCTTTAATATCCATATTTTTTAATTATCCTCCGTAGTTTGTTTTTTGCTCTGCATCTATTTTTGCCCCCGAAAGGATAATTATACACGTACCATAAAAATTATTTCAGACGCAAAAGAGCCGATGCTTTTTTTGCATCGGCTCTCAATTTACTTAAGAATTTAAATTATTCTTCAGTGTTCTCTTTTGCCTTTTTGCCGCTGAGCATTACGTTAACGAGAATGCCAAGAATAAGTGCGCAAGCAATATTTGTAACATATACCTTGCCAATTGCCATTGCCATACCGCCGATACCGGTAATAAGGATAACGGAGGTAGTGAAGAGGTTAGCGCTATCTTCAAGGTCAACCTTCTGGATCATCTTGAGACCGGATACTGCGATAAAGCCGTAGAGGGTGATGCAAACGCCGCCCATTACGCAACCGGGGATAGAATCAAGGAATGCAACGAAGGGAGAGATGAAGGAAACAACAATGGTGAGAATAGCAGCGGCGGTGATGGTGATAACCGATGCGTTCTTGGTGATAGCTACGCAACCAACAGACTCGCCGTATGTGGTGTTGGGGCATCCGCCAAAGAATGCACCTACCATAGAGCCTACACCGTCACCGAGAAGTGTTCTGTGAAGTCCGGGCTCTTCAAGAAGGTCAGATTCGATGATGGAGGAAAGGTTCTTGTGGTCTGCGAGGTGCTCTGCGAATACAACGAATGCAACGGGAACAAACGCAACCGCAACGGTAGCAACATATGACCAGCTGAAATCTGCAGTGCCCTTTATTGCCTCGAGGAATGAGAACTTGGGTATAGAAACAAAGGTGTTTATATTAACACCGTTTGCTACAAGGTCCTTAAAAGGAGCAAAATCAATTACTACAAGCGAGGAGTTATTGGTAAAAATTCCGATTAAAGTGAATGCCAGCGCAACAATATATCCTGCAATAACTCCGGTAATAAACGGAATAAGCTTTGCCATTTTCTTTCCGTAAACCGAGCAAAGGATTACAGTTGCAAAGGTCACAAAAGCACAAATAACAGACACCCAGATGTTTGTCTTCATAACGAAGTAGCTGGAAACACCGTAAGTAATCTTTTCACCGTAAGAAAATACATCGTTTATAGCTGCGCCTGCGAGAGAAAGACCGATAAGAGCAACTGTAGGGCCGATAACAACGGGAGGCATAAACTTGTTGATCCACTTAACGCCTGCGATCTTAACGATGATAGCGAGAACTACATATACAAGACCTGCAAATGCAGCACCGATGATAAGACCGAGGTAACCGAGAGACATCGATACGCCGCCTGCAAAAGCTGCGAGCATGGAACCGATGAATGCGAAGGAAGAGCCGAGGAATACAGGGCTTCTGAACTTAGTGAAGAGCTGGTAAACGATGGTACCTACACCTGCTCCGAAGAGAGCTGCGGCTGCGGTCATGCCATTACCAACGATTGCGGGAACAGCAATGGTAGCTGCCATGATAGCAAGGAGCTGCTGGATAGCAAATACGATAAGCTGTCCAAATTTAGGTTTGTCTTTGACGCCAAAAACGAGTTTCATCCGGGAAATCCTCCATAGTTTAAAAATTTATTTAAATTAAAATTGCGCGCGATAATTATTTATTGTAGATATCCACACCGACCGATCCGTCGTGCTCGTCCACTCTAACCGAGACGATCTCGCTGTGCGAGGTGGGGATATTCTTTCCGACGTAGTCGGGTCGTATGGGCAGCTCGCGGTGTCCGCGGTCGATAAGCGATGCAAGCTGTATCTCGGCAGGACGGCCGTAGCTGAATATCGCCTCGATGGCAGCGCGTGCCGTGCGTCCGGTATAAATTACGTCGTCTACTAAAATGAGTATCGAATTATTGACATCAAACGGGATTTCGGAGCCGTGAAGGGTGGGATCCTCAATATCATGTTCAAGGTCGTCGCGATAAAGGGTTATATCGAGATATCCGATAGGCACGCTCACACCTTCGATCTTTTCGATCTCCGAGCGAAGCATTTCGGCAAGAGGCACTCCCCTTCTCTTTATTCCGACAAGGCAGACGCGATCAACTCCCGAATTGCGTTCGATTATCTGATGGGACATTCGTTTCAATGCCCTCATGACCGCATCGCGATCCATCAGTTCCGCTTTTTTCTGCATTTTTACTCCCTTTGGCCAAATAAACAAAAAACAGCCCTGCCGTAATTCTTCGCGGCAGGGCGACGTAAGTGTCAATTATTACAATATTTGGCTACACCTATTCTGTCGAAAAAGTGCACCGAATTTGCAATACCTTACGGGTCTCTCTGTACCGCGTTTAAAAGTATCTGCGGATATTGTAACACTCTGTTTAAATTTTGTCAATGTACATCTTTAACAAAAAAAACTGCAATTTTTCTCTATATGCATTTCCGACTTTTTTCACGCAAGGCGCTGGCCGTTGATTTCAAGTTCAAAAACCATTCCGAGCTTTTCACTCGCCGCCTTGCACAGCTTCATGCGCACAAGGAAGATCTCAAAATAGTCCATTACCGAGCTTACCTCGGTATCGACGGAAAGCGAAAGACGAATCTTTTTTTCATCGGGCAATACGTCAAGCGACGATTTTTTAACCGAGTAGTTTACGCTGTCGTGGATATCGAACGCGTCGCGCTTGATATTTCTGACTCTCGATTCGCGAACGTCCGACTTATCTGCAATTATCAGCGCGGCCGAAATATGATTTATCGGCATGGCGGTATGCTCATCGTGATTGCCAATGGCACTGACGATGAGCGCGGTTTCACGCGGATCGACGTCGAGATGATCGAGTATGCGGAAGGCCATGAGCGCACCCGACTGAGCGTGCTCGATTCTGTTTACAATATTGCCTATATCATGCATGTATCCCGCTATTTTTGCAAGCTCAATATCGCGTTCGCTGTATCCGAGCTTTTCGAGGATCATCCCGGCGCAAAGCGCAACCTTTGTCACATGTGCAAAGCCATGCTCGGTAAAGCCGAGCTCGCCTAGAATGTCGTTGGCTTCACGAATATATGTATTGACTTGTTCGTTCTGCTTTATCTGTTCGTATGTCAGCATCATTTTTTCCTTTTCATCAATAAATATTTGGTGTTGACTTATTTTTCTTTTTATATTATAATTGTAATTGATGAATATTTCAATCGCGAAACAAAAAATTACATAAATTTATGAGGAGACAAACAAAATGATTTTTCTCGGACTTGACGTTGGAAGCACCGGCTGCAAATGCGTTGCATTTTCCGAAGAAGGAGTACAGACAGCCCTTGCGTACAGCGAATACAAAACCGTTGCCGGATATTCGGACATGGATGCCCGTGACATGGCCAAATCGGTATTTGACGTAATTGCCGAATGTGCATCCAAGGTTGATGCCGCCGACGTGCGCGCCATCGCCGTTACATCGTTCGGCGAATCGTGTGTTCCGATCGACCGCGACGGAAATCCCCTCGCCCCCTTTATCATGTATACCGACAAGCGCGGCATTGCCGAAACCGACCGTCTTATCGACAAGCTCGGTTACGATAACCTCATGAATATCACCTGCCAGAAACCCGCGCAGATGTATTCCCTTCCCAAGATCATGTGGACTATGGAAAACGTTCCCGGCGTTGCACAGAATGTTTGGAAGTTCCTTCAGGTAAGTGACTACGTTTGCTATCTGCTTTCCGGTGAGGCAAAAGTTTCTCAGACTCTTGCCTGCCGCACCATGGCATATAACGTTGAAAAAGGCGTTTGGGACAACGATATCCTCGCCGCTGCCGGCATCGATGCCTCCATCATGCCCGAGATCGTTCCCTGCGGAAGCATTGTCGGCGATATGACCGCATCAGCAGCCGAAAAGCTCGGTCTTCACACCGGAGTCGCTGTTGTAAACACCTCTCAGGATCAGATCGCAGCAGCTATCGGTGCAGGTGTACTCGATGACGGTCAGGCTGTCGACGGTACAGGATCGGTTGAGTGCATCACTCCCGTCTTCTCCAAGATCATCCGCAACCGCGATTTCCCCGATCACAACTTCGTATGCGTACCCCATGCGGTAAGCGGCAAGTATGCAACATACGCTTTCAACTGGGCAGGCGGCGTTCTTCTTAAATGGTTCCGCGACTGCTTTGCATCCTATCTTAAGCCCGAGGCTGCGGCACGCGGCGTATCGGTTTACCGTATGCTCGACGAGATGTGCCCCGCTACTCCCTCTGACGTTATAGTAGTTCCCCACCACATGGGTGCAGGCGGAACTCCCGATATGGTTGCCGATGCAAAGGGTACATTTGCAGGTATGACCATGGCTACAACAATGCCCGACATCTACCGCGCCGTTATGGAGGGTCTTACCTTTGAGATCCGCTACAACATCGAGTGGCTTGACAAGTTCGGTATCGAGATCAACTCCCTGTCCGCTACGGGCGGCGGAGCTTCCAGCCCCATCTGGCTCAAGCTGAAGGCCGACATTCTCGGACGTGACATCACCCCCGTAAAGGGCGATCAGGCGGGTGCCGCAGGATGCGCTATGGCTGCCGCTGTTGCAGTCGGCAAGTTCAAGGATCTCCACGAGGCTGCCGAAGTATTCGTCCGTCACGGCGAGACCTGCCATCCCGATCTCACCATGAAGGCATTCTACGACGAAAAGTACGAACGCTACAAAGAGATCCGCAACTCCGTTCTCCACAGCTGGGACAAATAAAATCGAACAATTAAGGGCTTGCCGCTTGGCAAGCCCTTATTTTTTATTGATTTGCGCCTATGAAGGCAACATATTCTTCAAGACACATGCCAAGCTCATTCATCATTGATGCATGATAACGTCCGACGTATCTGAAATGCCAAGGCTCAAAAGAGATTTTGGTGATCTCGGTCTTATCTTTGGGATAGCGGAGAATAAAGCCGAATTTGTAGCAATTTGCGGCAAGCCACTTGGCAGATTCGGTTTTTGCATAGGAAATATCGGCTCCGGGCAGATTATGCATATCAACGCAGAGTCCGCTTTGATGCTCCGACGTGCCGGGGATCGCAACCTCGGTTATTGCGAGGGCATATGCATCGTCGTAGGACATCTTTGAGGTATATTTACTGATCTGGTTTTTGAGCAGCCAATCCTGCGTCCAATATCCTCGCCAGCCGCTCGTGACGGTGAAATCAAGCACTCCGCAAGCTTTGGCCTCGGCCATCAGTGCTTCAAGTGCTTTTGCCGGATAAAGGCGAAGCTTTTGAACGTCGCGGTCCCCTCTTGTGGGAACGTTGACGAGATCATCGGGCTTGTAATTCTGATCGAGATAATTTTCGTAGTTTATAAGCTGGAGATAACCGTCGCGGTCGGTGGGATTCATATACTCCTCGTAGGCCGAAAGATCGGTTATAAACTCGTATGTAAATACCCTCTCGGGAGGAAGCGTTTCCTCATAATCGACAGTGACTTCACCGACCGACAACGCGCCCGTTGCAGGAGTGCCGGGAAGATCGGTCGGCTGCATTCCGCGAAGAGAAAGGCCGGAATGCAATACCATGGAAAAAATTATTGCCACTGCGAAAAAGATTATTACCGAAAAAGCGGCGAAGAAAAACAATCTCGCAACGACAACACGATGGTCTGATACAAAGCTTTTTATTCCGTCTGACAGTTTGCCAAAACCGTTTTTTACCTTTTCCATAAAAATTTAATGCAAATCCTTTCACGCATTACTGTTGTGGGTCTTGCTGTTGATTCGCCGCAGCGGCAGCATCAAGCGCAGCCTGCTGTTTTGCAGCCTCAAGTGCAGCCAGCATCTGAGGATCGGTGGCGGCCAAAAGCTCCGACCCGAGGGTATATTCGGGAATCATTTCGCTCGAAACGGCCTTTTTGAGTGTAAACGACATATCGGTATATTCTACCAAAACACTGTCTCGGGCGATATCGTTTTTCTTATCCTTATCCTCTTTGAGCGCCTTATAAAGTGAGGTTGACTGCCGTGATTCCTCCGTCTGCTCCTTTTGGATGGAGAAAAGCTTGTTTTTGTCGTCTATCAAAACGGTCATGCCGTTCACATAATTCTCAAAAAACTCAGCAGGCACCAAAAAATCGCCGTTGCGCACTATAACGGGATCCGCCATCTTGACTTTTACTCCGTTTATCATCACAACAGACGAATTTGCCGTAAAGCTTACGTTTTCGTTGCCGCTGTTTTTCAAAATAAAGCGAAGATGCTCGTCATCCCCGGTCGTGATCATGTCACAGTAGTTGACAACGTCGGTCATCGACACATACCATACTCCGTCGATGCGGTATCCGCCCTCATCTTCAAGCGTATACATCGGATCGAACTCAATGCCGACACGGTATCCGTATTCTTCCCGCCGTCCGCTTCCGGTAAGATTGAGAGAAAGCATGAACAGTGAAGCATATATACCGAAAAATACAGCGGCCAAAACAAGAACTGCGGCGGAACGAATAGCAAGGGTTTTAATAAAGGAAACCGCGCGGCGCTTAAAT
>JAFXHW010000015.1 GCA_017533545.1 Clostridia bacterium | reverse complement strand
GCTTACCTTTGACGAAGCTGCCGAAATGGTTGGTCACGCTGTCGGCGGAGTTTGCCCCTTTGGCGTAAATGAAGGCGTTGTTACATATCTTGATGTGTCGCTTAAGGATTATGACACTGTATTTCCTGCATGCGGAAGCTCCAACAGTGCAATAGAATTTACTATCGATGAGCTTGAAAAGTATTCCAACTGCAAAGAGTGGATCGATGTTTGCAAGATGCCTCAGGAATAATTAACAGGTAAAAAATGCCCTGCCAGATGGCAGGGCATTTTTGATAGGTTTATTCAACAGTGACAGACTTTGCTAGATTTCTCGGCTTGTCGATGTCACAGCCGCGGGCCTTGGCGGTGTAATAGGCAATAAGCTGCAAAACGGTGGTGGCTGCAAAAGGAGTAAAGAGATCGTCTACAGCGTCGATTACGATGAGGTCATCTGCAACGTCTTCGGAAACAGATTCACCGTGCTTTGCGATGAGAACAACATGGGCGCCTCTTGCCTTGACTTCCTTGATGTTGGAAAGCATCTTGGCGGTAAGCTCGTTCTGAGTGCAAAGCGCGATTACAGGCATTCCTTCAACGATAAGCGAGATAGTGCCATGCTTCAGTTCACCGGCGCTGCAGGCTTCGCTGTGGATGTAGGAGATCTCCTTAAGCTTGAGAGAGCCTTCGCAGGAGAGGGCATAATCCAGACCGCGTCCGATATAGAACACATTTTCGTGATCCTTAAGATGCTCTGCGATCTTTTCAACAGCGGGCATAAGCTTGATAGTGTTCTCGACCATTTCGGGAATAGAGCAAAGTGATTCTACAAAAGACTTAGCCTTGTTTTCATAGATTTTGCCTCGGTCAAGAGCGATGGAGAAGGCGATAAGGTAGAGAACAGAGATCTGTACCGAATATGCCTTGGTGCTCGCAACCGAAATTTCGGGACCTGCATAGGTATAGATAACGTTGTCGGCCTCGCGTGCGATAGAAGAACCGGCTACGTTTACAATGGCAAGGGTGGTAACTCCGCGTGCCTTGGCAAGTCTTAGTGCGGCCAAAGTATCGGCGGTTTCGCCGCTCTGAGAAATGACGACCATGAGATCGTTTTCGTCCATTATCGGATCGTTATAACGGAATTCACTGGCAAGGTCTACTGTTACCGGAACTCTTGCGAGCTTTTCGATAAGATTTTTTCCGATAAGTCCAGCATGCATAGCAGTGCCGCAGGCAACGATTTTGATGGATTTAAACTTCGAGAAGAATCCGTGGGGCAGTCCGTCAGAAGTGAAATCGGGGAGCCCGTTTTTGATTCTTGCGGAAATAGTGCGGCGGATAACGGAGGGCTGCTCATGGATCTCCTTGATCATAAAGTGATCGTAGCCTTCCTTTTGCGCCTGATCGGTATTCCAGTTTACAACCGAAACAGCCTTTTCAATTGTATTTCCGTCATGGTCGATAACTTTGATCTCATCGGAGGTAACTATTGCAATTTCGCCTTCCTCTACAACAAAATACTTGTTGGTATAGGCGATTGAAGCGGTTATGTCCGAAACGAGGAAGTTTTCTCCGTCACCGGGAGCGGCAATAAGGGGACCGTCCTTTCTTACTGCGTAAAGCTCGCCGGGGCGATCGGAAAACATCATAACAAGGGCGTAAGCGCCTTCAATTTTTGCAAGCATTTCACGGATCGACGCAATAGGATCGCCCTTATAGCAAAGGTCAAGATAGCAAGCGGCGATTTCGGTGTCGGTCTGGGATTTAAAAGTATATCCCTTTTCAACCAGCAGAGATTTGATCTCAAGATAATTCTCGATAATGCCGTTATGTATAAGCATTACCCGGTCGGTTCCGTGGGGATGAGCGTTGTAATCGGTGGGACCGCCGTGAGTTGCCCAACGGGTGTGTCCCATACCGCTGGTGCCGTTTAAAGAGTAGTTTTCAAGCGTCTTT
>JAFXHW010000101.1 GCA_017533545.1 Clostridia bacterium | reverse complement strand
TAATTTAACGATAAACGACGGTGTCATAACAGGACTTATGGGTCACACCGGTTCGGGTAAATCCACCCTGGTTCAGATGCTCAACGGCCTTTTGAAGCCGACGTCCGGTAGGATACTCATCGACGGACATGATATATGGGAGGATCCCAAAAAGATCCGCGATGTACGTTTCAAGGTGGGACTTGTTTTTCAATATCCCGAATACCAGCTTTTTGAGGAAACGGTATACAAGGACATCGCCTACGGACCGAAAAATATGGGCCTTGACGACGGCGAGATCGATCGCCGCGTCCGTGATGCCATTTCCTTTTGCGGACTTGAAGAAGAACTTCTCGACAAATCGCCCTTTGAACTTTCAGGCGGTCAGAAAAGACGAGTTGCCATCGCGGGAGTTATGGCAATGGATCCCGACGTGCTCATTTTGGACGAGCCCGCCGCAGGACTTGACCCTATGGGAAGAGCCGACATACTCGGCGGCGTATGGTCATATCAGAGAAGACGCAAAAACACCGTTATCATCGTCAGCCACAGTATGGAAGACATGGCACAGTACGCCGACGAGATCGTTGTAATGAGCAAAGCCAAGCTCTTTTTGAACGGTAAATCCCAAGAGGTTTTCCGTCAAAGCGAAGCGCTCAAATCGGTTGGCCTCGACGTGCCGCAGATCACGCGCTTTATACACATTCTGCGCTCACGCGGTATCGATATCCGAGACGATATATTTACTGTTGACAATGCAAAGGACGAGCTGCTCTCTCTCCTTAACGGAAAAGGAGGTTCAAACTGATGCTAAGCGACATCACCCTCGGTCAGTTTTTCCCCGGAAACTCTCCCTTGCACCGAATGGATCCGAGAGTTAAGATCATCCTTACACTGCTCTACATCACATCGGTATTTTTGGCTTCCAGTGTCAGCGGATTTGCTTTTATAATACTTTTCACTGCTGTCCTTATCGCAATAAGCGGTATTCCGTTAAAGGTCATCCTGAAGGGAATGAAGCCGCTCGTTATTATCATCTGCTTTACCGCAATAATCAACATCTTCTGGACGCGCGGTGAAAATCCGCTTTTTGAGTGGAAATTTATCAGCATTTATCCCGAAGGCGTGATCTTTGCCCTGCTTATGATCGTCCGCGTATCTGCGCTTCTGGCGGGCACAGGTGTCGTTCTGACATACACCACATCGCCAATTGCTCTGACCGACGGACTTGAAAGACTGCTTGCACCTTTAAAGAAGATCCATCTGCCCGTTCACGAATTTGCAATGATGATGACTATCGCTCTTCGCTTTATACCCCTTCTTATCGAAGAGACCGAGAAGATCATGAACGCGCAAAAGGCCAGAGGTGCAGATTTTGCTTCGGGCAGTCTGTTAAAGCGTGCAAAAGCGCTTGTTCCGATCCTAATCCCCCTCTTTATATCGGCATTCAGACGTGCCGATGAGCTTGCAACGGCGATGGAATGCCGCTGCTACCGCGGAGGAGAAAACCGTACCCGTATGACCCAGACACGCATGCACGGCATTGATTATGCAGCTCTTATCGCCTTTTTGTTTGCTGCGGCCGCTATCGTTGTGCTAAACATCTACTTCCCCATATACGCAATATGAAAATTGTACTGAACATTTCATATCTCGGCACAAATTATGCCGGCTTTCAGGTACAGCCAAACGCGATCACCGTTCAGGAGCGATTGCAGGATGCCATTGAGCGTCTTTACGGCTATCGCTGTCCGCTTACCGGCTGCAGCCGTACCGACTCCGGAGTACACGCCGAGATGTTCATATGCACAATTGATATCGAATGTGCTCCAAACTCACCCCCTATTGAAAAGGTCGCCGACGCGCTTAATCACTATCTGCCCGACGATATTTCGGTAAAAGAGGCGAAAGTTGCGCCTGAAACCTTTCATCCGCGCTACGACGTGAGATCGAAGGAGTACAGGTATGTGATTTGGAACGCGAGAGAGAAAAATCCATTTCTTTCTCACCGTGCGCTCCACTGGCCTGCTCCGCTTGACGAAGCGGCGATGAACGAGGCTGCCGCTCATTTTATAGGCGAGCACGATTTCGCCGCATTCTGCGCCGCAGGTTCGAGCGTATCAAGCACCGTTCGGCATATCTATTCAGCATCGGTCACACGTGAAGGCGACAAGGTCGTATTTTCCGTTGAGGGAAACGGATTTTTATACAACATGGTCCGCATAATGGTCGGCACGCTTATAAGCGTATCAGGCGGCAAAATTGCCCCCGGCGACATCTCAGCGATCATTGAATCGAAAGACCGCGCATCCGCCGGCTTTACCGTCCCTCCCGACGGACTGTACTTACACAGAGTAAACTATTGATAATTTAAGTTTCCAAGGAGCTTTATTTTGAACATCTCCTACACACCTCCGCTGCCAAAATCGAAGAGCAAAAAGCCAAAGATAAACGAGGCGCTTTATAAAACTTCCCTTCGCTTCCGCCTGGCCAAGTTTATTTCGCTTGTTATGTTTGCTGTCTTTGTGATTATTATGGTGGCTGCCAACCGCGAAGAGCTCACGCTCGAAAACATACGCTATCTTATGCGCTATCTCGACGCCGATGCCAACATTTACAGCTACACATCGGACTACAAAACAATATCGTACAGCGCTGACAGCGAGATTGCGTTCGGCGTTTACCGAGGCGATTTTGTCGTTGCCGACAGCAATTCGCTGAATATTTACGCCTCCTCGGGCAGCAGCGTTCAGCAGTCGTCGTCATTTATCGCGAACCCCGTCCTTTTGCCTTCGAACAAGCATCTGCTCGTTTACGATCTGGGCGGCAACTCATTCTCCGTCTACAATACCTTTTCAAGAATAAACAACGGTTCGCTCGATTATCCTATAACGGGCGGCGTAAACAGCGACAGCGGTATGTTTGCCTTGATTAGCAAGACTTCTGAATACCGTTCGGCCGTATTTATATTTGACGAAGCGGGCAAAAAAGTAAGCCAGATCCTAAAAAACAAGCTCATTATGGCCATCGATCTCTCGCGCGACGGCAAGCGTTTACTTATAGCGTCGGCCTACAACGATCCGCAAAGCGGCGACTTTTTAACCGAAATTATGATATGTGACCCGCTTACGGGCGAAGAAATCGTCAATACTACTCTTTACGACACAATGCCCTTAAAGGCGCAGTTTTCAAAAACCGGTTTCTATCTGCTCACTGACAAGTATCTGCTTTTTTGCGACAATTCGGCGGTCACGCGCAGCCGTTATGATTTTGAATTCAACTATCCCACCCACGTCACCATGACATCTGATGCCCTCTTTGCCGCATTTTCCGAATCTGTTCTCGGAGATACGCAAAAGGTGCTTATCTTTTCCGACAAGGGAAATGAGATGGGTCAGTATATCGCCGACGGCAAGATAGTTCGTCTGATACACGATTCAAACGATGTTTACACTCTGACCGACAGCAACATCCAGCGCTATGATATTGCTTCGGGCCGCAGCATAAAATATAAGGTGGACAGCAACATTGTCGACATGATCTTGGCACGAAGCGATACCTTGTATCTCTGCTATCTCAGCCATGCAAATGCAATCGTCACAAACGATGCGCTTTCTTTTGACAAGAACGAAAACGACATTGTTAATGCAAAATGACAAAAGTAAAATAATCGGAGGCTATACATGGGAGTATTAATTGATGTAATACTTGTCCTGATATTCATCTCGGCAATAATTTCGGGAATCAAGCGCGGACTTATTATGTCCGTTATCCGCTCGCTGTCGCTGATATTGGCAGTTATCGGTGCCTGGTTCTTCTATCCGCTTCTTTCTCCTTATTTTTATAACAACCTTATTTTAGGAAAGATATCAGCTGATATTGAAGCAAGCATAAATTCGATAATCTCCGGCTTGAATCTGGATTTTTCCACTCTCTTTACCGATGAGCCCCCGGCTTTTTTGCAGATTTTTGAGCAATACGGCGTTGATATTTCTCCTATAAGAGAAAAATATTACAGCTCGATGCAGAATCTCGATTCATCAAACGTGTCGAGTCAGATTGCGCAATCGATTGCCGAGCCCGTTTCAAATGCGCTTTCCAATATTCTTGCATTCATCTGCATTTTTATCGTTATCTTACTCGTTCTCTGGCTCTTATCACATCTGCTTGATCTTATATTCAAGCTCCCCATTCTCAAAAGCATCAACCGCATCGGCGGTGCCGTTTTCGGCGTCATCACCGGTGTTATCGGCGCATTCATCGCCGCTCTTATAATTAATTCTCTCTGCCCGGCATTATCTACTCTCTTCCCCGATTATATTTCACCCGATGCCGCAGACTCATCTCTGCTCATGCGACTTATTTTAAGCATTGATTTTAAAGACATCATAAACCGCTTCGTAGCGGTCATCAGCAAATAAAATTCATTCATTACACTTTTTCTCAAGCGAAAGGATCATTCACTTATACCATGGTAATTTGTTCAAGATGCAAAAAACGCCTTGCCGCAGTTTTTGTTTCCAGACGTGAAGGCGATAAAACTATAAATGAGGGCTACTGCGTAAAGTGTGCCCGAGAGATAGGCATTAAAGATATTGAAGAAATAATCAAGCAGCTCCCCATCTCCGAAGAGGAAATCGAGCAGATGGAAAGCCAGATGGAAAATATGATAGAGGAAGGTGCGGAAAACGGCGACGATAATTCTCTTGCTCCTTCCGACAAGGATGACGAGAGCCGCGCTCCGACCATAGATTTTCAAAAGCTGTTCGGCCAGGGAGGTATTCCCTTTGGTGCTGCTCCCCGCCCGAATGCTCCAAAAAACGGTGCAAAGGCAGACCCCAAGCGCAAGTTCTTGTCGCAGTATTGCTCCGATCTTACAAAGCGTGCCTCTGAAGGCAAGCTTGACCGCATAGTCGGCCGCGACCGCGAATTACAGCGAGTAGTGCAGATACTCTGCCGCCGTCAGAAGAACAATCCCTGCCTTATCGGCGAGCCCGGTGTTGGTAAAACAGCTCTTGCCGAGGCTCTTGCACAGCGCATTTGCGACGGCGCTGTACCCTATCGTCTTTTAGGCAAAGAGGTTCATCTTTTGGACCTTACCGCCCTTCTTGCGGGAACTCAGTTCCGCGGGCAGTTTGAAAGCCGTATGAAAGGTCTTATCGAAGAAGTAAAGGCGCTGGGCAACATTATACTGGTTATCGACGAAGTACACAGCATTGTTGGGGCAGGTGATACCGAAGGCTCGATGAATGCCGCAAACATCTTAAAGCCCGCCCTTTCGCGCGGTGACATTCAGGTTATCGGCGCCACCACATTGACCGAATACCGTAAATACATCGAAAAGGATTCGGCACTTGAACGCCGCTTCCAGCCCGTCATAATAGAAGAACCCTCCGTTGAGGAAGCTTATGAGATCCTTTGCGGTATCAAGACCTACTACGAGGACTATCACCACATCCACATCTCAAACGACACCGTACGCCGTGCCGTCATGCTATCCGAGCGTTATATAACAGACCGATTTTTGCCCGACAAGGCAATCGATCTGCTTGACGAAGCGTCGGCATATCTGTCGCTCAACTCTCCCTGCATAAGCGAAAAAGAAAGCCTTAACCTTTCGCTCGATGCTCTTAAAAAGGAGCGCACTGCCCTTGAAGCCGATGAAAGCAACACCGATGAAAATGCACTTCAGGAGCGATACAAACGCCTGGCCGACCTTCGCGTACGCGAGCTTAATGAGGAAAACAAGCTCGTTGCCGTTACCGAAGAATGCAATAAGGTCGAGCTTACAACGGGAGACCTTGCAAAGGTTATCGAGATATGGACCGGCATTCCTGCCTCAAATATAACCGAGCATGAATTTGCGCGAGTCGATCATCTCGGCACACGTCTTCGCGGAAGAATTATCGGTCAGGACAAGGCTGTAGATGCTGTTGTACGCGCTATCAAGCGCAATCGTGCAGGCGTGTCCTATAAGCGTAAGCCTGTATCCTTTATCTTTGCAGGTCCGACCGGTGTCGGTAAAACCGAGCTTGTAAAAACGCTTGCCAACGACCTTTTCAATACTCCCGAAGCGCTTATCCGCCTCGATATGTCCGAGTTCATGGAAAAGCATTCGGTATCCCGCATTATCGGTTCTCCTCCCGGATACGTCGGATATGACGACGCCGGCCAGCTTACCGAAAAGATCCGCCGCAAGCCCTACACGGTAGTTCTCTTTGACGAGATCGAAAAGGCTCATCCCGACGTACTCAACATCCTTTTGCAGATTCTCGACGACGGACGCATTACCGATGCTCACGGCAAAGTAGTCAATTTTGAAAACACCATTATTATAATGACAACCAACGCAGGCTCCAACACCGTTTCAGCCCCCATAGGCTTTATCGAAGACGAACAGGCAAGAAACGACGACCGCACGATGAAGGCTCTCGGCGAATTTTTGCGTCCCGAATTTATCAACCGTGTTGACGAGATAATTACCTTCCGCGCACTCGACGAAAAGGATTTCGTTGCTATTGCCAAGATAATGATAAACGATCTGAGAACTGTCCTTTCCGAAAAGGATATTTCGCTCAATGTAAGCGAAAAGGCTCTCGAATTTATCGCTAAAAAATCGTTCAGCCGCCGTTTCGGTGCCAGAGCGATGAGAAGATTTATTCAGACCGACGTCGAAGATGTCATTGCCAATGAGATAATAGGCAGCTACGACAAACATTTTTCTGCCGTTATTATTGATTCTGACGGCGAAAAGCTTACTTTTGCATACGAAGTATAAAAAATCTGAACTGCGGATAAATGCCGCACAAAACTTGTTATGACTGAAAAATGGTATGATATTTCGCCCGCCTTGCTCACCGAAAGGCTTAAGACAAACCTTTCGGGAGGGCTAAGCAAGGCTGAGGCTGAAAAGAGATTCCGTAAATACGGTGCTAATTCAATATACCCTATTCCCAAGGGACCGTTTAAGATGTATCTGCATCATCTTCTGACAGATTTTACATCCGCGCTGCTCCTGATTACTGCCGTTTTGGCGGCAATTTTCGAACGGTACGTCGGATCTGTTGTGATGATCTGCCTGCTTTTTCTCAACATCGCCGCGGCGGTCTTTACATACGTGAAAGCACAGCGAGTACTTGAGGATATGGGCAAAAATGCCCTTCCGACGGCGAAGGTCATCCGATCGGGCAAGCTGTATATTGTCCGTCAGGAACAGCTCGTTGTCGGCGACGTTGTCTTCCTCTCGGCCGGAGACATTGTTCCCGCCGACTGCCGTCTTCTTGAGAGCGACGGTCTTTACGTTCTTGAAAACAACCTGACCGGCGAAATCCGTTCATCAAAGAAGGACGCCTCATTTATTGAATACCGCGATATACCGATCAGCGCGCGTAAAAACATGGTTTATGCCGCAACGATAGTAACGTCGGGAACTGCACGCGCCGTTGTATGCGACACCGGAGAGGACACACTTGTTTGCGCGATGGGAAAGAACACCGCCATCGTCACTCACGACAATCTTTCGGTACTCTCAACCCTCAAAAGCCATTGCAAAATCATGAGCCTTGCAATGCTGGGACTCATTTTACTGCTCACGATACTCGACTTGATTCTCGGAAACTCAAGCCGTGAGCTGCTTGATATCTTCCTTTGCGGACTTGCCCTGGCTGTTGCCGCAATGAGCGAATTTTACACAGCTTTCGGTTATATTATCATATCCTGCGGAATTTTCAGTGCCGTTAAGAGATATAAGGACATAAACTCGGGTGCTATGATAAAGAACGCCGAGTCTCTTGAATCCCTTCGCGATCTGAGCTGTCTTATCGTGCCGCGTGAGGCTCTTATGACCGTTCGACTTTCCGAGATCGACCGCGTTTATGCCGACGGCGAAACAGTTGATTCAACAATGCGAAATTTTGCCGAGGCATCAAAAAACGTGCTTCGTTATGCCGTTATTTCTACCGGCATATACGGTGAAAAACGTCTTGCTGCGAATAATCTTACGTCTAACAACGTCTACCGACCGGATGAGGAAACTATCATCCGTGCCGCCGACAGCATCGGCATATACAACACCGTACTCGACCGCACGTATCCGTTAGTTGAACACCGTTCGGTTGATGCTCACAACCGCTTTGATACGTCATTGGCGCGTTTTTCTGGCGGTCACGTTATAGCTATTCGCGGAGACGCTGTCGGCGTACTCAACTGCTGCCGCTATTACAGTGAAAAAGGGCGGGTTCACCCTCTCACTCCCGAAAAGCTCAACGAGCTGAGACTCGTTGTTTCGCAGACAGAGCGCAAGGCATACAGAGTAATCGCTGTTGCCACCCGCACAACAGAATACAATAATCTCCGCCGCATATACGCAATGCAGTCGGATATGACCTTTGAAGGCTTCATCTGCGTGCGCGAACCCCTGCTTCCCGGAGCGGCACTCAATATTGAAAAGTGTATTGAGGCAGGTATTAAGGTCATAATGACAACTCCCGACGTGCGTGAAACGAACCGATGTGTCGCCGCGGCACTCGGAATTATCAAAAGTGACGACGAAGCCGTTACCGCAAAGCGTCTTCGTGATTTGAAAGAAGGCCTTTACCGTCTTAACACAACCTCCCTTTACCGTCTGTATGAGGGTGTAACCGACGACGATATGAGAAAAGTTGTCGCCTGCCTCAAAGAGAACGGAGAAAAGGTGGGAATACTCTCGCGCGGACTTGACGACATCATTCTGACCCGCGATGCCGACGTCGCTTTTGCCCAAAGCGTTACGATTTCACCCAAGGCAGATCACGGCTCGCTTGATGCGGAAGCTCTTTCTTCCGCCAAGGGCAGAGGAATTCCGATTCGTGTAAAGGATTCATCAAAATCGTCTGCATCCGGCTGTGAAGCCGTTAAATTCATATCCGACGTAATCGTTTCCGAGCCCAATCAAAGCGGTTCGGGCGGCTTTAACGCAATGATCGGCGCCGTCGGATGCGCAAAGGTTATATACCTTAATATGCTGCGAACCCTGCGCTACCTTCTTGCATCGCAAAGCTCAAGATTGCTTATCGTACTCGCGTCGATTATTGGCGGAACAACTCTGCTTTCGCCGGTCCAGCTGTTATTTTGCGGACTTATACTCGATTTCGGCGCGGTCATCGTTATGGCATTCGAGCGCCCCGAGCGTGATATTCTCAGATCCAGATCGGACGTCGAGGCACAGCTCAAAAATCCGATAAGACACTGTGTCGATTCGTTATTCTTCGGCATTATCTGGGCGGCTATTACCATTGCTCTTCCGCATATTCTTTCGTCATTTGGAATTGCACTCAATGCATCTCAGATATCGTCCGTTACCTTTATTTGCTCAGCATTTACCCAGCTTGCCGTCCTTGCAGAAATCAAGCGCGACAAGACCATATTCCGATCGTTCTCCTTCAACGGTGTGCAGATGGTTTATGCGTCTGTCGTCGTAATGATCACTCTTGTCGGACTTTTATTCCCCTCCTTCGGACTGATGTTCGGAATCGTTCGAATTCCGGTGTATGCCTTCATCGGTGCAATGGCACTTCCCCTTATCAGCATTCTGATCTTCGAGCTTTACCGACTTGCCCTTCCCTCGCTTAAGCCGGCCATCAAAGCTTTTAACGAGAGGGGCGGAGTTGTTTCGGTGTTCTCGGCAGGATTTAAAGTTGACGACATTTCCGATGACGAGAGATATACAGAAGAAGAGATACTCAATATGGCAAGCGAAGATGAAATCGCTGACAGTGAAAACGAGCAGACCGATGTTGCCGAAGAAAAGTCCGATTTAACAGCTTGTGAAGAAGAATAAATTAATTTCAAAAACATTCCTTTCGAAAGGGCGTTTTATATCCAATGAACAAGTCAAAAAGCAAGCAAATTAAAAAGAAATCGTTGCAGAGCAGCAGCTTAGCACAGTTTGCGGTATTTGTACTGCTTGTCGTGGCTGTAGTGCTCATAGCACATCTGCTTACGTCAAATGAGCCGTTCTCATTTGTCAAGACGATATATCAGGGAAACGGTATATACAATGCCTTTTTCAACAATGCCGAAGTCGGCGATTATGATATTCCTCCCGCCGTCACAGAGGCCGAAACCCAGGTTCCGAAATTCCTTTACAGCGATGTTTTCGGCAAGATCGAGCACTCCCCCATCGCGGTTATGATATCGGCGACCGACGGAAGCGTAATACTTGACAAGGACAAGGACCGTATGTTCTTCCCGGCATCGATAACGAAGGTTATGACCGCCATCGTCGTCTATGAAAACATCCCAGACCTTTCAACGATGGTTTCCTTTGATCACGATATTTTCGTCTACTGCACAGAGCAGAACGCGGCGATTTCAGGATTTTTGACAGGCGAAAAGGCATCGGCACTTGAGCTGCTCTACGGAACTCTCATTACATCCGGCGCGGATTGCGCCATCGCTTTGGCAAAGCATATAGCCGGCAGCGAGGAAGCCTTTGCAGTATTAATGAACGAAAAGTGTGCTGAATTCGGTCTTGAAAACACCAACTTTGTAAACTGTACGGGACTTCACAACGCAAAGCACTACTCAACCGCTCACGACCTTGCGATAATAATGCAAAAGGCGCTTGAGATCGATCTTCTTCGCGAGATCATAACAACAAGAAACTATCGAACCAAAACGGCAACCATGCATCCCGAGGGACTTGCTATGGTATCAACTGTAACAAAGGCATTCAACAAGGCAAGACTTTCTCAAGGCAAAGTACTCGGAGGAAAGACGGGATTTACCGATGATGCCCTTCTCTGCCTTGCTTCCTTTGCCGATGTGAAGATAGAAGACACCGTTGAAACCTTCATTCTCGTCACGCTCGGAGCGGGCGAGGGCGGATACGACACACCATACCACATTTATGATGCCAACCTTGTTTTCAACACAGTTGAAAACGTTTACGAAACATCGAACTGACATACATAAAAAATCAGCGTGCTTTTTAATTATAAGCACGCTTTTTTTGCTAAAAAATACTGATTATTTACATCTTTATGTTTGACTTTTTCTATATATAGTTATATAATAAGGTATAATAGTGTAATTTTCGTTATTTTTTAGTCTTTAGTTTTCTGGATGAAGATTTTTATGAAAAAAACTCTGGTATTTTTGTTAGTAATCTTACTTGCTCTTTCCTCTCTTTCGTCGTGCGAAAATGACAAATATACAGTTTTGACGGTAGGCGAAAACAAGGTCGGTTTTGATGAGTACAGATACTTTTATTTAAACTACCGCCGCGACTTTACCGAAGAAGGAATTACAGATTCCGAAGAGCTTGCAAAAAAGATAAAAGACAACCTGGAATTTTCCCTTCGCAAAAAATACGCTATTTCCGAATGGGCAAAGGAAAGGGGTATTTCCCTTTCGAGCGACGAGCTTGCATCCTTAAAACAGCAAAAGCAGGGTTATATTGACTCGTACGGCGGGCGTGACGCTTTTCTTGCCGAGATTGCCAACGGATTTATGACCGAAGAGCTTTTCGATTCAGTATCGCAGGCACAGCTTATTGAAAACAAGCTCCGCTCCTTCGAGTACAACGAGTTCACCGGTTCGATAAGATCGGACGATGCGACGGTTGAAAAATACATCAAGGACAACTTCATTCACGCCACTCACGTTCTCATCATGAACGACGAGGGTGAAAGCGTTGAAGACAACTACAATCTGGCCCTCTCAATTGCCGAAAAGGCCGCAAATGGAGTTGACTTTGATTCGCTTATTCTGGAATACAACGAAGATACCGATATGAACAAGACAACTGTCGGCTACTACTTTGCCGAAGGTCAGCTCATTATCGAATTTGAACAGGCCGCCATGGCCCTCGAAATCGGTGAGATAAGCGGAGTGGTCGAAAGCGATATCGGTTATCACATAATCAAGCGACTTGAGATAGAGGACGAATATATTAACAAGAATTTCGACACTCTGCGCAACATATACAAAGCGCGAATTTTCAACGTAATGCTTGAAGAACGAATGAACGAACTTGATATTGCCTACACCGACTATCACAGTTCACTTACCGAACAGATGATTATCGACAACAAAAAAGAAATAAAATAATAATTTCTATCCCAAAACGCATATAAAGCCACAAGGAGTCTGATCAATATGAGTACAATAGCCATAAAACGCGCAGTTATCCCCGCAGCAGGTCTTGGAACGCGAATGCTTCCCATCGCGCACGCCGTTCCCAAAGAGATGCTTCCCATAGTCGACCGCCCCGCAATTTCCTATCTCGTCGAGGAAGCTGTTGCTTCCGGAATTACTGAGATATTGATAATCACCAACCGTGACAAGGACATCATCGAGGATTATTTTGATTACGCTCCCGAATACGAGGCGCGTCTTACCGCATCCGGAAAGACCAAAGAGGTCAAATACATCAGAGATACCGCCGATGCGGCAAATATTTACTTTGTACGCCAGCATGAGGCTCGCGGACTCGGTCACGCCGTCCGCCGCGCAAAGCATTTCACCGGCAACGATCCATTCGTAGTTATCTACGGCGACGACATCATCTTCTCGAAAAAGCCGGTCTGCTCCCAGCTTGCAGATGCCTACAACAAGTACGGACTTTCATCGGTTGCAGTTAAAGAGGTTCCTACCGAGCTCGTTTCAAAGTATTGCTCTCTCGGCGTAAACAAGCTTGAGGATTCCATCTACCGCGTTTACGATATGATCGAAAAGCCCAAGCCCGAGCAGATCATGTCAAACTACGCGATTTTGGGACGCGCTCTTTTAACATCCGACATATACGACATTCTCGACGCAACTCCCCTCGGCGCAGGCGGCGAACTTCAGCTTACCGATGCTATGGCAACTCTTGCACGCTCGACAAAAGAGGGTGGCATGACAGCCGTTGACTTTGAGGGAAAGAGATATGACATGGGCTCAAAATTCGGCTTTATTATGGCAAACATCGACCGCAGCATTAACAACGCTGAGCTCGGCGAGGAC
>JAFXHW010000100.1 GCA_017533545.1 Clostridia bacterium | reverse complement strand
ACTCTTATACGCCTTCCCTCGCGTTCGCTTGAAAAATGGGTCTCCGTTCAGAGCATAAAGGATTTTCAGCCCGTAAACTCTCCGCAATTTGCCGATCCGGTTCTTTCGTGCGGCGAAGCGGCTTGGCGTCACCTTGAAGGTGTCACTCGCGACTATATGTTTGCTGCGATGCTTGGCGGACCCGTTGGTCTTACTTGCGATCTGACACGTCTGTCCGACGGACTCTTAAATGATTTCAAGGAATTTATCAAGCAATACAAAGCCGATCGTGAATTCTGGATGAATTCCGAATGCCACATACTCTGCGACACTGAAAGCATGCTTGTACTGCAGTTCAACGACGAGCAGTTTAACAAAATCAAGATAGCATCTTTCTCCAAGATGCCTTTGCAGTATTTTATCAATATTTACCCGATCACTGACGGAAGCGGATGCTATTCTGCCGATAACGGGCTTGAATATGATGCAAAAGTGCTTGAAAACGAAGGTGTATTCCTTCCCGTTGAAGATCGCTTCCGTGCAAGTATGATCACATTCAACAAAAAGTAAAAATAATAAGGATTGAATCGATCGATTCAATCCTTTTTAACTTTAACGGTGTATTTTTCAATAATCTCGCACGGATGGTATGACAACTTCGATCTGCGAAGACCCTCATCGCCGGCATCGTCCTGTCTGTTTGTATATTTTATACCATATTTCAGATTGGCGGAGTTGTATTCTCGCACTATCATCTGATATGACCCTCTTATTGATTTGTCTGCCTTCTCGATGTGAGTGTGAAGCGTGTCACCCATTATCTCGCCCAATGCAAAAGCAATCACTTTTCCTTCAACGTATATCGCGCCGCCAATCATTCCGTAAACCTCAAAATTGTCAAGCACTTCGACTACCTTTTTCTGTTCTTCTACGTACAGCTCTGCATCTTTGGCGTGAAAAATGTCGGCATCGTAATAAAACCTGCGAACATCAGCAATGTTATCTGATGTTATGGTTTTGTATTCCCAGCTCGGGTTTTCACGCAAAAATGCATTTGTGTGATTGCGCTGACCGTTATACGCTCGTCCGGCAAAAGTTGCAAGGGCGTTGGTGTCATAAACGTAATCATTCCAATTCGGTGTGGGAATTATCTCGATATCGAAATATTTCGAGTAAACCTCGACGTCTTCCTTTGTCGCAAGACAAAATTCTATAGGAATATTCCTTTTTTTACAATAGCTTTTGATTCGTTCAAAGGAACAAGCCAAATTTTCACCGAGGGGCATTGAAAATGCGATCGATCCGTCGGGATTTTGCGTTTTAAAGACGAGATTGCCGCACAAAAAGGCAGATTCGGAAACAAAATAGTCGCGCCACATGAACGTGCCTCCAACTGTATTATCACAGGCTCGGCTTTTTGTATATTTTAAATACTGCTTTATCAGCGGTATTTCATTCAAAGTGATCGGCTTGAATTCGAGCATATAATTTCCTTATAAAAATCATTTAAGAGGCAATGAAATACTCATTGCCTCTTGTCATATTATTTTGCCATAAGTTTGACCATGACTGCCTTCTGAACGTGCAGGCGGTTTTCAGCCTCTTCGAAGATCTCGTTTGCGTGCTCCTCGAATACGTCGGCCATGATCTCCTCGCCGCGGTGTGCGGGCAGACAATGCTGTACCATAACATCGCTCTTTGCGACATCCGTAAGCTTTTTGTCGATGCAATATCCGGCAAACGCCTTCTTGCGCATCTCGGCTTCGCCCTCTTGACCCATCGATGCCCAAACGTCGGTATAAAGAACATCAGCGCCTTCTGCGGCCTCGTAAATGTTATCGGTAATAGTAAAGTGATCGCCGTATGCCTTTGCAAATTCGAGCACCTTGGCATCGGGTCTGTATTCATTGGGACAGGAAATCGCAACATCCATGCCTGCGGTAAGGCATCCTACGATAAGCGAGTTTGCCATGTTGTTACCGTCACCGATGAAGGTGAGCTTCTGGCCCTGAAGTGAGCCGCGGAATTCGCGAATGGTCATAAGATCGGCAAGTACCTGGCAGGGATGAGCGTAATCGGTAAGGCCGTTGATTATCGGAATGCTGCCGTATTTTGCAAGATCTTCAACCTCGCTGTGAGCATAGGTACGTATCATGATACCGTCGAGATAACGGGAAAGAACGCGTGCGGTATCTTCAACGGGCTCGCCGCGTCCGATCTGAAGATCGCGGGAGGAAAGGAAGAGCGCCTGACCGCCAAGCTGGTACATACCTGCTTCAAAAGAAACACGGGTTCTTGTGGAAGACTTCTGGAAGATCATTCCGAGGGTCTTTCCGCTGAGGAGCTTGTGTTCGATGCCATTCTTGCGCTCAAATTTGAGCTGCTCGGCAAGATTAAGTATATCGATTATATCCGACTGTGTTAAGTCGCTCATAGCCAAAAGATGGTTTTTCATATATTATCTCCTTTTAGTGTTAATTTATTACCTTAAAGCTTCAATAAGCTTATCGCATCCGTTTTTGAGCTCGTCATCGCTGATATTCAAAGGCGGAAGCAGACGTACAACGTCCTTACCTGCTGTCAAAACGAGAAGTCCAATATCAAATGCACGATGGAGTACGTCTTTGGGATTTCCGTCAATAGCGATACCGATCATAAGGCCGCGCATACGAATCTCTCTGACGCATTCAAGCTTTGCCTCCTCAATGCGCTTTTTGATATACTCACCCTTTCTGACAACCTCAGAAAGAAAGTCTTCGTTTGTGACCTTGTTCAGCACCGCTTTTGCACCTGCCGCGGATACGGGATTACCTCCAAAGGTGCTTCCGTGCATGCCGGCAGTCAGTGTATTGAGGCACTTTTCGCCGACCATAAATGCGCCTATAGGGAGTCCGCCAGCCAGCCCCTTTGCAAGAGAGAGAATATCGGGCTTGAAATCATTGGTGAAATTCTGGTATGCAAACACCTTGCCGGTACGTCCGATGCCCGTCTGAACCTCATCGAAAATAATGAGAATATCGCGCTCGTTTGCAGCCTTACGAAGGTATGCGGCAAATTCATCGGTCATGATATTTACGCCGCCCTCGCCCTGTATCGGCTCAGCCATAATTGCGCAAACGTCATCTGTAAGCGCTTCGTTAAGAGCATCAATATCGTTCAAGGGAGCGTATTTGAACCCTTCGGTAAAGGGGTAGAAAAAGTTATGGAAGACGTCCTGACCGGTAGCGGCAAGAGTAGTCACAGTGCGTCCGTGAAAGGACTGCTTTAAAGTGACGATGGTAGATCTTCCCTCTCCGTATTTGTCGAAGCTGTACTTGCGCGCAGTTTTTATTGCTCCCTCATTTGCCTCGGCACCGCTATTGGCGAAAAATACTTTTTTAAGTCCCGATGCTTCGACAAGCACCTTTGCAACCTCGGCAGTTACGGGAGAGATATAGTAGTTCGACAGATGCTGGAATGAGTGGAGCTGTTCTTCAACGCTCTTTATCCATTCGTCGTTGCACCAGCCAAGTGCATTTACTCCGATACCGGAAGTAAAATCGATGTATTCTTTCCCGTCAAGATCGGTGAGAGTCGCGCCCTTGCCCGCTTTGGCGGCAAGATCACAGCGTCCGTATGTTGGAAGGATATATTCTGCATCCATTGATGCGGCAATGTTGTGGTTCATCTCGTCACACCTCATCTTACGAACATAGTGCCGATACCCTCATCGGAAAGCATTTCGAGGAGAATGGAATGAGGAATTCTGCCATCGATGATAACGGTCTTCTGAATTCCGCGGCGAACTGCATCAACACAACAGTTAACTTTAGGTATCATGCCGCCCTTGATTACCCCTTCGCGTACGAGATTGTCGACCTCGTCGATCTTGACCTCGGGAATAAGGGTATCCTCGTCGTGCGGGTCATACATAAGTCCGCGCACGTCTGTAAGCAGAATGAAGTTTGATGCATGAAGTGCGACTGCCAGCTTGGCAGCGGCTATATCGGCATTTATGTTGTATACGGGGTTAGCATCGTCACCGCATTCATCAACGCCGAGTGCAACGGTTGATACAACAGGGATGCATCCCTGTGCAAGGTTTGCTTTAATAATCGACGCGTCAACGTCGATTATCTCGCCTACGTAGCCGTAGTCGTTGACCCCATCTTCGAGCTTCTTTGCTCTGATCATACCACCGTCGATACCGCAAAGACCGACAGCATGGCCGCCGATGCGCTCAATGCGTTTGACAAGGTCTTTATTTGTCTTGCCGGCAAGCACCATCTGAACGACGCCGATCGTATCGGCATCGGT